>NZ_RWIL01000070.1:0-6729 GCF_009764635.1 Pseudomonas sp. PB103
CTGCGATCTTTTGATCCGGTTTTCTTGGAGCAAGATCAAAAGATCGCAGCCTTCGGCAGCTCCTACAGGGGTTGTGTCATTCAGAGGTTTTGCAGGGTTTCGAGGAGGATTCTGACTTTGGTGATCGACTCCTGATACTCAGCCTGCCAGTCCGAATCCGCAACAATCCCGCCACCGCCCCAGCAGCACACCTGCCCATCCTTGACCAACAAACTGCGAATCGCGATGGAGCTGTCCATCTCGCCGCGCACGTCCAGGTACAGCAACGAACCGCAATACAATCCGCGCCGGGTCGGCTCCAGTTCATCAATGATCTGCATCGCACGAATCTTCGGGGCGCCGGTGATCGAGCCGCCGGGGAAGCTGCCGGCAATCAAATCCAGTGCATCGCGGTCATCCGCCAGTTCACCAGTCACGCTGCTGACCAGGTGATGCACGTTCGGATAGCTTTCAAGGCTAAACAACTCCGGCACCCGCACCGAACCAATGCGGCAGGTGCGGCCGAGGTCGTTGCGCAGCAGATCAACGATCATCAGGTTTTCCGCGCGATCCTTGGGGCTGGCCAGCAGTTCGGCGGCGTTGGCAGCGTCTTCGGCCGGCGTGAGACCTCGCGGGCGAGTGCCTTTGATGGGGCGGGTTTCGACCTGACGCTGGCTGACTTTGACAAAGCGCTCGGGCGACAGGCTCAACACCGCGCCGCCGTCGGGCAAGCTCTGGAAACCGGAGAACGGGGTCGGGCAGGCTTCGCGCAATTTGCAGTAGGCCAGCCACGGATCGCCCTGGCACGACGCGCGAAAGCGCTGGGCGAAGTTGACCTGATAACAATCGCCGGCCTGAATGTAATGCTGAATGCGTTCGAACGCCTGACGGTAATCGTCGGCCGAGAGGTCGGCGGCCATTGGCGTGTGCAGTTTGAACGGTGTCAGTGCATCAGCAGCGGGCTGAGCGAACAATGCGATCAGGCGTTGTTTTTCACTGTCGTCCACGGAGGGGTGAAAGACCAGTTGACTGGTCGCCGTCTGGTGATCGCTGATCAGCGCCCAGTCGTACAACCCGAAACGCGCGTCCGGCAATTGCAGGTCATCGCCGGCCTGACTCGGCAGGTGTTCCAGATGCCGACCGAAGTCGTAGCTCAGGTAACCAATCAAACCGCCAGCAAACGGCAGCTCGAAACCCACTGGCAAATCAGCCTCGCCGAGGCGACTTAAGTTGTCGCGCAACCGTTGCAGGAAATGACTGCCGCTCTCGTCCGGCAACACTGCCAGTTGTTCCAGCGGCCAGGCGCTGAGCAAGTCATAACGACCACGGTCGGCACTTGGCCGGCCGCTGTCGAGCAGCACGGCACCGGGGGCATTGCGGATGGCCGCGAAGTAGTCGGCGGGATTGGCTCGGTAGGGCAGCGGGTGTACGGAACAGGTCAGCATGGGCGGGGCAGATCGGCCGTTGAGGCGGGGTGGGGATTGTAGTCCTCTCCGATGCCAGATCAAAGTCAAAAGCCTCCCCCTCACCCCAACCCTCTCCCCCAAGGGGGCGAGGGGGGAAGGGGGCTGATCTTCATGCTTTTCAAAGCCTGAGTTTTACTCAAGACGGTCAGGTCGGCGTACCTCGAACATCCACCTCGGTCAGTTCCCTCTCCCTCTGGGAGAGGGCTAGGGTGAGGGGCTTTCCAGCTTCAGCCCTCGACCGCAGGAATATGCCCAAACATTTCCTGAGTAAACGCCACGCGCTCTTCAGCCGTCTCCGTCACTCCACGCGCCTTCAAATCCTCCAGGCGCGCCTCTACCGCATGGGTGCGCAACGTCAGCCCACAATCATTGGCAATCTGAATATTCAACCCAGGACGCGCATTCAGCTCGAGAATCAGCGGGCCTTTCTCCTGATCCAGCACCATATCAACGCCGATGTAACCCAACCCGCACAGCTCATAACAGCCGGCCGCGAGTTTCATGAAACCGTCCCAGTAGGGCAGTTGCACGCCATCCACCGCGTTGGTGGTGTCGGGGTGTTTGGTGATGATGTTGTTCAGCCAGGTGCCGCGCAAGGTCAGACCGGTGGCCAGATCGACACCAACGCCGATGGCGCCCTGGTGCAGGTTGGCCTTGCCGCCGGACTGCCGGGTCGGCAGGCGCAGCATCGCCATCACCGGATAGCCCATCAAGACGATGATGCGGATGTCCGGCACGCCTTCGTAGCTGATGCTTTTGAAGATCTGATCCGGGGTCACCCGGTATTCGATCAGCGCCCGGTCGCGGTGGCCGCCCAGTGAATACAGGCCAGTGAGGATGCTCGAGATGTGATGCTCCAGCTCTTCGTGGGCAATGATCTTGCCCGACACCGTGCGATAGCGGCCTTCGAAACGGTCGGCGACGACGATAATGCCGTCACCGCCAGCACCCTGCGCAGGCTTGATCACGAAGTCGCTGCGCCCGCCGATGATCTCGCCGAGCTTGTCGATTTCCTTCTCGGTGGAAATCACGCCATACAATTCCGGCACGTGGATGCCGGCCTCGATCGCGCGTTCCTTGGTGATGATCTTGTCATCGACGATCGGGTACAGGCTGCGCTTGTTGTACTTGAGCACGTAGTCGGCGTTTCGCCGATTGATGCCCATGATCCCCCGCGCCTCCAGCGCCTTCCAGGTCTTCCAGAAACCGAACATCAGGCGTCAGCCTTCTTCAGGAAAGCCTTGAAACGCACCAGTTCCGTCAGGCGGTAGCCGCGATAACGACCCATCGCCAGCATGAAGCCGACCAGAATCAGCAGGATCGCCGGGAAGGTGAACACGAAGTAAACCAGCTCAGGCACGGTCATGATCAGGTGCGCCAGGGACGCCGCGAACAGCGTGCCAATCGCCACTTTCATCGCATGGCTGGCGCCGCGTTCTTCCCAGGTGATCGACAGGCGTTCGATGGTCATGGTCAGAATCACCATCGGGAACAGCGCCACGGACAAGCCGCGCTCCAGACCGAGTTTATGACTGAACAGGCTGATCGCCGCGATCAGCACCACGACAAAGGTCAACACCACCGAGAGTCGCGGCAGCATTTGCAGCTTCAGGTGTTCCAGATAAGAACGTAATGACAGCCCCAGCGCCGTGATCACCGTAAACAACAGAATGCCAAAACCCAACTGCGTTTCGCGGAAGGCGAGGGCGATCAGTACCGGGGTGAATGTGCCGAGGGTCTGCAGGCCGATCAGGTTGCGCAGGATCAGAATCACCAGCACGCCAATCGGGATCATCACCATGATCATGAAGGTCTGCTGGGTCTGCAGCGGCAGGCCGTACAGCGAGTATTCGAGGAAGTTGGCGTCAGTGTTTTCGTCGGTCAGCTTGGCCAGACGAATCGCGTTCATCTCGCTGTTGTTCAGGCTGAAGGTCACGTTGGCTTTCTTGCCGCCGTCGACGGTGATCAGGTTTTCATCGCCGGTCCACCACAGCAGGCGGTCGGTCGGCAGGCCTTGCTCACCGGTTTCCGGGTTGAAGTACAACCAATCGTTGCCATTGAAGCTGCGCAGCCACAGTTCGGGCATTTGCGGTTGATCGGCGACGAGGCGGATGGTGTGGACTTTTTCCACCGGCACGTGGGCGATCGACAGCAGCAGTTCGACGATTTTGGCTTTGTGCGCGGTCGACGGATCGCCGGCCAGCAGCAGTTTCACGTTGTCATCGTTGAGGTTGTTGACGCGTTTGATCGCTTCGCCGATGAAAGTTTCGACGTCGGCGGAGTGTTGGCGGATCGGCGCGAGCAGGGCTTCAGCGGCGATCTTTTCCGGGCCTTCGATGGCGATGCTGTCGCGGAAGGTCGGGCCTTTGATCTTGGTTTTTTCCGCGGTATAGCGCTTGGTCAGCACCAGACGGTAATAAAGGGTCTGGTTGCCCTTGGCGCGGCGCGCCGACCAGGTCACCTTGCGGTTGCCGTCGACACGGTTCACGGCGACGCCGTAGTTATTGGAGATAAAACTCTCGTTGAGGCTGACGTAGTCGCGGCTCAGCGGTGGCACAAACATCTGGATCTTCACCGGGTCTTTGGTGCTGGCGACGAACTCGACCTTGGCGTCGATGTTCCACAAGTCGTCGGTCGCGTCTTCGGTCACCGGGATGCCGAGCACGAAAATCTGATAGGCCGTAACCGAAACGCCCAGCAGCACCAGAATGGTGATCAGGATTTTCAGGTGGAAGGTTAGAGAACGCATGGAAATTACTCGGCGGTATGAGCGGCGATGGTGCAGGCGGGTTTGCCGGCAGCGTATTTAAGACTGGGGTCGACCAGCGCGTCGAAGCGTTTCAGCGCCTCGGAGCCAATCAAAAGCGGATATTGGAACGCACTTCGGTCGGTCAGGTTCACTTCGATGCTGCGCAGCGCCGTGCCCATGCAGATATCCAGCTCGATCACCGGACGGGCGGTGTACTTCTTGCCTTCTTCCGGGTCGTAATCGCCGGCGCGGCGCTTGATCTTGCTGACGCGGGCCAGCGGCCGTTCGATCGGGTGCGAATGCGCGGCGTCGATGGCGAGGTAGAAACGTACCCAGGACTCACCGTTGCGTTTAAAGCGTTTGATATCGCGGGCACTCAGCGAGGCGGTTTTCGCGCCGGTGTCGAGTTTGGCCGCGACTTCGAGATTGATGCCGTCAAGCGAAGCGTATTCGTTGAGGCCGTACACGGTTTTTTCCCCCGCGGCGGCAAGGCCGGGCAGGCAAAACAGGGCAAAGAATGTGGGAAAAGGCTTGAGTCTCATAAATCCTGGTGCGCAGCGTTCCGTGGTCGGTTCAGGTGCCTGGCAAGACTTGCGCAAGCGCCTGCGTGTGCCTGGCAGCTTTTTATGACAAGCCGTACAAATGGCCAGCAAATGCGGGCGGCATTCTAGCACGGTGGTTTTATGGCGCCAGCGCTGGGGGCGGTCTATGGAAGATCAAAAGATCGCAGCCTTCGGCAGCTCCTACACTGATCCCTGTAGGAGCTGCCGCAGGCTGCGTTCTTTTAAGGTTATTAGACGATTGTCGACAATACACATTTATCCTTTGACTGATGCGGCCTAATTGGCTAGTTTTTGCCGCATTGGATTTAAAGGTGTCGACAATCATGCTGGATCAACTCGATCCCCCGGTCATCAGCGGCGACGATTCCGAGACGCTCTCGGAAAACGTCTTCCGGCGTATTCAGGCGGCCATCGTCAAAGGCGAGATCGCCCCGGGCAGCAAGATCTCCGAGCCGGAGCTGGCGCGCACCTACGGCATCAGCCGTGGGCCGTTGCGTGAGGCGATTCACCGTCTCGAAGGCCAGCGCCTGCTGGTGCGTGTACCGCACGTCGGCGCACGGGTTGTCTCACTCAGCCACGCCGAATTGCTCGAACTCTATGAAATCCGCGAATCCCTCGAAGGCATGGCCTGCCGCCTGGCGGCCGAACGCATGAGCGTCGAAGAAATCGACGAACTGCGTCGCGTACTGGAAACCCACGAACGCGACGCGGCGTTTCAGGCCGGCGTTGGCTACTACCAGCAGGAAGGCGATTTCGACTTTCACTACCGGATCATCCAGGGCAGCGGCAACCGCACGCTGACGCAGATGCTCTGCGGCGAGCTGTATCAACTGGTGCGCATGTACCGCATCCAGTTTTCTACAACGCCGAACCGTCCGCGCCAGGCCTTTGCCGAACACCACCGGATTCTCGATGCCATCGCCGACCGTGACGGCGAACTCGCGGAATTGTTGATGCGCCGTCACATCGGCGCCTCGAAACGCAACATCGCCCGTCACTACCAGGACGGCGCCCACAATAAGACAGCCACTGAACGAGGTGAGTCATGAGTTCCAAGCACAGCACTCCAGGCCAGCGTTTCCGCGATGCGGTCGCCAGCGAGCATCCATTGCAGGTGGTCGGCGCGATCAACGCCAACCACGCGTTGCTGGCCAAGCGCGCCGGTTTCAAGGCGATCTACCTGTCCGGTGGCGGGGTGGCTGCAGGCTCGCTCGGCGTGCCGGATCTGGGCATCACCGGTCTGGATGACGTGCTCACCGACGTGCGCCGCATCACCGACGTTTGCGATCTGCCGCTGCTGGTCGATGTCGACACTGGTTTCGGCTCGTCGGCGTTCAACGTCGCGCGCACGGTGAAGTCGATGATCAAGTTCGGCGCGGCGGCGATTCATATCGAGGATCAGGTGGGCGCCAAGCGCTGTGGCCACCGTCCTAATAAAGAGATCGTCAGCCAGCAGGAAATGGTCGATCGCATCAAGGCCGCCGTCGATGCCCGTACCGATGACAGCTTCGTGATTATGGCGCGTACCGATGCGCTGGCGGTGGAAGGTCTGGAATCGGCACTCGATCGCGCTGCGGCGTGCATCGAGGCCGGCGCCGACATGATTTTTCCGGAAGCCATCACTGAGCTGGAGATGTACAAGCTGTTCGCCAACCGCGTGAAAGCGCCGATTCTGGCCAACATCACCGAGTTCGGCTCGACACCGCTGTACACCACCGAGCAACTGGCCGGCGCCGACGTGTCGCTGGTGCTGTATCCGCTGTCGGCGTTCCGCGCGATGAACAAGGCTGCGGAAAACGTTTACACGGCGATCCGCCGCGACGGTACGCAACAGAATGTCATCGACACCATGCAGACTCGCATGGAGCTTTACGATCGTATTGATTACCACACGTTCGAGCAGAAGCTCGATGCGTTGTTTGCTGCGAAAAAATGAAGATCAAAAGATCGCAGCCTGCGGCAGCTCCTACAG
>NZ_RWIL01000071.1:0-5486 GCF_009764635.1 Pseudomonas sp. PB103
CAGGCTGCGATCTTTTGATGTTGTTTTTCAAGATCAAAAGATCGCAGCCTGCGGCAGCTCCTACAGGGAGCGGTTTGCGATCAGATACAGGGAGCGGTTCGCGATCAGTTCAGGTCGGAGGGTGGGTCAGGTCAGGCGCCACGCGGCGAGGCCCAGGCACAGCCAGCCGATCAGGAAGGCGAGGCCGCCGAACGGGGTGATGATGCCGAGCTTGCTGATGCCGGTGGTGGTCAGCACGTACAGGCTGCCGGAGAACAGTAGAATGCCGACGGTGAAGGACACGCCGGCCCAGGTGACCAGGCGGGCCTGAACATGCGTGGCCAGCAGCGCAACGCCGAACAGCGCCAGCGTGTGCACCAATTGGTAGGTGACGCCGGTGTGGAAAATCGCCAGGTACTCCGGCGTCAGGCGGTTTTTCAGGCCGTGGGCGGCAAAAGCGCCCAGCGCGACACCGGTAAAACCAAAGAAAGCGGCCAGCAGCAGAAAGCCACGCAACATGAAGAACTCCAGTCAGACTCGATCGGCAGGGTCTGTATAATGGCCCGCTCCACGGGTTCGGCCAAGCCATCTCTATGCTGCGTACTATTTTCCGTCGTCTCACGAAAGCCCTGCTCTGGTTCGCGGGCGGCAGCATCGTGCTGGTGCTGATCTTTCGTTTCGTGCCGCCGCCGGGTACGGCGCTGATGGTCGAGCGCAAAGTCGAGTCGTGGGTCGACGGCGAGCCGATTGATCTGCAACGCACGTGGAAGCCGTGGGACGAGATCTCCGACGATCTCAAAGTCGCGGTCATGGCCGGTGAAGATCAGAAATTCCCGGAGCACTGGGGTTTTGATTTCAGCGCAATTCAGGCCGCACTCGCGCACAACGAGCTCGGCGGCTCGATTCGCGGCGCCAGCACCTTGAGCCAGCAAGTGTCGAAAAACCTGTTTCTGTGGGCCGGGCGCAGCTATCTGCGCAAAGGCCTCGAAGCCTGGTTTACCGCGCTGATCGAGGTGTTCTGGCCCAAGCAGCGGATTCTTGAGGTGTATCTGAACAGCGTCGAGTGGGATGACGGTGTGTTCGGCGCCGAAGCTGCCGCCCGTCATCATTTCGGTGTCAGTGCCAAGTCCTTGTCGCGCCAGCAGGCGAGTTATCTGGCGGCGGTGTTGCCGAATCCGCGTGTGTGGAGCGCCAGCCATCCAACCGCTTACGTGTCGCGCCGCGCCGGCTGGATTCGCCAGCAGATGAGCCAGTTGGGTGGCGACAGCTATCTGCTGGGTCTCAACGATTCGCGCCGGGCACCGTGGGCGCGCTGATCCTTTCCTAAATCAGAACAACTTCAGCGGCTCTTCATTGAGCGCTGACAGTTGTTCGCGCAACGCTAACACCTGATCGCCCCAATAACGCTCGGTGCCGAACCACGGGAAACTGTGGGGGAACGCCGGGTCATCCCAGCGCCGCGCCAGCCAGGCGCTGTAGTGCATCAGGCGCAAGGCGCGCAGCGGTTCGATCAGCGCCAGTTCGCGTGGGTCGAAATCGTGGAATTCGTTGTAGCCGTCCATCAATTCCGATAACTGCCCGAGGCATTCCTGACGGTCGCCAGCGAGCATCATCCAGATGTCCTGCACGGCCGGGCCCATGCGGCAGTCGTCGAGGTCGACGATGTGAAACATCTCGTCGCGGCACATCATGTTGCCGGGGTGACAGTCGCCGTGCATGCGGATGTTCTGGTGGGGGGTCGCAGCGTAAACATCTTCGACACGTTTGAGCAGGTCGCGGGCGACGGACTCGTAGGCCGGCAGCAGGCTTTTCGGAATGAAATTGCCTTCGAGCAAAGTGTTCAGCGAGGCGTGGCCGAAGTTCTGCACGGCGAGGGCTTCACGGTGTTCGAACGGCTTGGTCGCGCCGACCGCGTGAATGCGTCCGAGCAACTGGCCGAGGCGATACAGCTGGTCAAGATTGCCCGGCTCCGGCGCCCGGCCGCCACGGCGCGGGAACAGGGTGAAGCGGAAACCGGCGTGTTCGTGCAGGGTTTCGCCGTTGTGGATCAGCGGCGCAACCACCGGAATGTCGACGTCGGCCAGTTCGAAGGTGAATTTGTGTTCTTCGAGGATGGCTTCGTTGGTCCAGCGTTGCGGACGGTAGAACTTGGCGATCAGCGGTTCGGAGTCTTCGATGCCGACCTGATAGACGCGGTTCTCGTAGCTGTTGAGCGCCAGAATGCGTGCATCACTGAGGAAACCAATGCTTTCAACGGCATCGAGGACGAGGTCGGGGGTGAGGGTTTCAAACGGGTGGGCCATGCTGACTCCTGCGCGCAGCAGGCTGCCGCGTCCGGCCCAGCATGGTAGCGCAGATGGCAGCGGGGGAGGTGGTTGGTGTCTGTGCTGACGCCATCGCTGGCAAGCCAGCTCCCACATTAGAAATGCGTTCCCTGTGGGAGCTGGCTTGCCAGCGATGAGGCTATATCAGGCGCCGACGATCCCGCCGTCCTCACGGATAATCGCCATCACCGACGAGCGCGGTTTGCCATTCGGCAGATGCTCCGGGAATGTCGACCCGCCGTTCTCCCACATTAGAAATGCGTTTCCCTGTGGGAGCTGGCTTGCCAGCGATGAGGCCATATCAGGCGCCGACGATCCCGCCGTCCTCGCGGGTAATCGCCATCACCGACGAGCGCGGCTTGCCATTCGGCAAATGCTCCGGGAACGTCGAACCACCGTTCTCCCCCGGATGCTGAATCCCGACAAACAGCGTCTTCTGATCCGGCGAGAAGCTGATCCCCGTCACCTCACAACCAATCGGCCCGACCATGAACCGGCGAATCTCACCGGTCTTGGGATCGGCGCAGAGCATCTGGTTATTGCCCATTCCGGCAAAGTCGCCAGCGTTGCTCGAATCGCCATCAGTAAGAATCCACAAGCGGCCAGCCTTGTCGAAGCCCAAGCCATCGGGGCTGTTGAACATGTTTTGCGGGGTGATGTTCTTCGAGCCGCCCTTCGGCGTCCCGGCATGCACACCCGGATTACCGGCAACCACAAACAGATCCCAGGCAAACGTTTTCGCCGCATGATCGTCGCGGTCGGTGCGCCAGCGCAGGATCTGCCCGTAGACGTTCTTCTCGCGCGGGTTCGGCCCACCGACGGGTTGGCCGTCTTCGCCGCGTTTGGCGTTGTTGGTCAGGGTGCAATAAACCTGGCCGTCCTTGGGGCTGACGACGATCCATTCCGGGCGGTCCATGCGCGTTGCGCCGACTACGCTGGCGGCGAGGCGCGCATGGATCAGCACTTCGGCCTGATCGGCAAAACCACTGCTGGCGTCGATGCCGTTTTTGCCGTGGGTCAGTTCGATCCACTGGCCCTGGCCTTTCGGGTGGTCGGGGTTGCTGTCGCCGTTGTCGAATTTGGCCACGTACAAGGTGCCGTGATCGAGGATGTCGCGGTTGGCCTTGGCATTGCGGTGATTGATGCGGTCACGGCTGACGAATTTGTAGATGAATTCGCCCCGCTCGTCGTCGCCCATGTACACCACGGCGCGACCGTCATCGGTCTCGGCCAGTGCGGCGTTTTCATGTTTGAAGCGGCCCAGCGCCGTACGTTTGACCGGGGTCGATTGCGGATCGAACGGATCGATCTCGACCACCCAGCCGTGACGGTTGAGTTCGTTGGGGTTTTTCGCCATGTCGAAGCGCGGGTCGTACGGGTGCCAGTTGATTTCGCGGCTGGCGACCGACACGCCGTAGCGCTTTTGCGCCGGGTCGAACTGCTGCTGGGCGTTGCTGCTGCCGAAGCAGTCGGTGAAGTTTTCTTCACAGGTCAGGTAAGTGCCCCACGGGGTTTTACCGTTGGCGCAGTTCTGGAAGGTGCCGAGTACTTTCTTGCCGTGTTTATCGGCGGCGGTCTTCATCAATTCGTGGCCAGCCGCCGGACCGCTGATGCGCAGCGGCGAGTTGCCGTGAATGCGGCGGTTGTAACGCGAGCCTTGAACGAACTGCCACTGACCGTTCTTGCGCTGTACCTCGATCACCGACACGCCTTCGCAGGCCAGTGCCTTGCGCACGTCTTCGGCCGATTGCGGCATGCCGCCGTGCGGGTAGAGGTAGCGGTAGTTGGTGTATTCGTTGTTGATCGCCATCAACGCGCGGTTGCGATCGTCAGGGAAGGCGAACAGGCTCATGCCGTCGTTGTTGTCGCCGAACTGCACTTCTTGTGCGGCGGCGGTGCCGTTGCCGCTCGGGTCGAAGGCCGGACCGTTTTTCTGTAATGGCTGGCCCCAACTGATCAGCACCGAAGACTTGTAGCCTTTGGGCAGGCTGATCACGTCGGTGGTCGCCGCCGGAATGCTCTCGAAACCGAGCAGGCGACTGTTGCCAGCGCTGACGCTGGTGGCCAGTGCGCTGCGGCTCAACAGACTGCCGCCGAGGAACATCGCCGCGCCGCACAACGCGCCGGCGCCGATGAAGCCGCGACGGCTGAGGCCGACCATTTTTTCCAGGTCAGTCGATTGGTTTTCTTCTAATAGGCTCACATCAGGCTCCCTGCTTGGTTTTGGCAGCCACCTTAATGAGCGTCGATGACGCTTTCGTTGCAGCGCCCGGCTAGAGCGGCGTACCGATGAGCACGTTGGACGGTGAAAACTGCACCTGCACCGGTTGTTCGACGGTCAGACCACGGGTGCGCAAGTCCAGCGGCTCAGCCAGAGCGCAGAGGGTATGGCCGTTGGGCAGGGTAATGCGCACTTCGCTGGGGCCATCCTCGGCGTCGAGAATGGCTTCGATGGTGCCGTTGAGAAGATTGTGACCAGACGTTGCAGGTTGTTCGACGGTCAGCAGTTCGAGCCAGCCAGCCTTGATCAACGCCACCACTTCGGTGCCGGCCTGCAGTTCCAGATGCACGGTGCTGTCGTGGGTGATTTGCGCGTCGAGGTGCAGGCCTTCGGCGAGTTCGAGGCGGATCAGGTCATTGCGACCCTGACTTTCAATCGCCACAACCTTGCCATGCAGCTGATTGCGTGCGCTGGTTCGGAGCATCAAACGACCGAGCAGATCGAGGTCGCTGGCGTCTTCCGCGGCTTCCAGCACCTGGGCCTGCAAGGCTTGCAGCTTTTGATAAAGGCGCAATACCCGTTGGCCTTCGCTGGATAGTTTCGCGCCGCCACCGCCCTTGCCGCCGACGGCACGCTCGACCAGCGGTTTTTGCGCGAGGTTGTTCAACTCATCGATGGCATCCCACGCCGCTTTGTAGCTCAGGCCGGCGCTTTTTGCCGCGCGGGTGATCGAGCCCTGTTCGGCGATGTGTTGCAGCAGGGCGATACGCTGCGGACGGCGGACGATGTGCTGGGACAACAGGGAAGGCATGGACATGAATGGGGGCTTTTTAGCTGTGGCGGTGGGAAGTGAAGTTGGCCGCTTGCAACGCCAGAGTCAAGCCAAACCCAATCCCCTGTAGGAGCTGCGGCACGCTGCGATCTTTTGATCTTTAAAAACAAGATCAAAAGATCGCAGCGTG
>NZ_RWIL01000072.1:0-41214 GCF_009764635.1 Pseudomonas sp. PB103
CCTGCGGCAGCTCCTACATTGGAATGCGTTTCCTGTAGGAGCTGCCGCAGGCTGCGATCTTTTGATCTTTTCAGTGACCGCGTTTGCTGTTGATCTGCCGCAGGCGATTGCCTTCAAAGCGCAGGTATTGGTACATGCCGTTGCTCGGCCCGTACGTCCATTCCTCGACCTGGAACTCCTCGCGGCGATTGGCGCTGCGCTTGTAGCCCAACACATCGCGGCTGACCGGTTCGCCACACTTTTGCAGGACTTCGCTGGAGCGATCGCCGAGGCTGATCAATTGGCTGCCACAGCGCAGCGTGTCGGACGCCACGGCATGGCCGGTAGCGAAGGTCAGTGTCAGCGCGGCCAGCCAATGGCGTTTCATCATTCGGCATCCAGATGCATTTGCGTCACCACGCGGCCATCGCTTTCGGCCTCGCCAAGGTTGGCGTCGATGAAGTACACGCGGTCGTCTGCCAATTGGCCTTTGTCGACCAGATAATCCTTGATGCTGCTGGCACGGTCCTGACCCAACTGACGTAACAACACATCGCTGCTGCTCCAGAACTGGATCACGCCTTCGCGCATCTTCGCCGTGCGTTCCTCCTTGCCCAGATCCTTCCATTCGGCCGGTGGCTGGGTTTTCAGGCGGGTGCGGTAGATGCCTTCGAGCAGCGGACCTTTCTCACCGTCCGGTACTTGAATCAGGGACGCCTGGGCCGGCACCTTATCGCCGCGACGCTGGAGCATTTTGTAGTAGTTGTACTGGTATTCACGCTCCAGACGTTGCTCGGCGAGCAATGGGCCGTCGCTGCTCTTGGCAGCGGTGCCTTCGATTTCCAGGCGCAGCGCCGGACGCTCCTTGAGTGCCTGGGACAGTTTGACCAGCGCGGCTTCGGCATCCTTGCTCAGTTCACTGGAGCCCGGGGCAAACGACACGGTGCCAAGGTCTTCCGACCCACCGCCACTGATCAGTCCGCCAATCATTTTGAAAGGGGCGGCTGCGGCTTTGACGATGAGGTTGCGCAGGGTCTGCCAGACAATCGGCATCACGCTGAACTGCGGATTGTTCAAGTCGCCGGTCACTGGCAGTTCGATGGAGATCTTGCCGTCGACGTCCTTGAGCAGGGCAATCGCCAGTTTCAGCGGCAGGCTCACGGCATCCGGGCTGTCGACTTTTTCGCCGAGCTGCAATTGCTCGACCACCACTTTGTTTTCGGCTTTGAGCTGGCCCTTGGTGATCAGGTAATGCAGGTCGAGATTGAGCCGGCCCTTGCGGATGCGGTAACCGGCGAACTTGCCGGAATACGGGGTCAGGGTGGTCAGCTCGACGCGTTTGAAACTGGTGGCGATGTCGAGGCTGGCCATCGGATCGAACGGATTGACCGCACCCTTGATGGTCACGGGCGCATAACGGTCAACCTTGCCCTTGATGTCGACGCTGGCCGGTTTTGCCTGACGGCTGTCGATGGTACCGATCTGACCGTTGAGTTGCTGCACGGCGGTGGCGAAATTCGGTGTCAGGCTGAAGTCGGCGAAGTTGGCCGAGCCGTCATTGATAGCGATGCCGCCGATGTGAATGCCCAGCGGTTTGTCGTTGCTGGCCGGTTTTGCCGCCGTGGTTTTCGCACCGCTGTCGGCCGGTTGCGGGATCAGCAGGTCGTCGATGTTGGTGGTGCGATCATCGTTGATCATGAACCGCACATACGGCTGGAACAGATTGACCTTGTCGATCGACAGGCTGTCGCCGTGTTGATAGTTCAGGCCTTCGACCACCACTTGCTGCCACTTGAGGAAGTCGCGGGTTTTCAGGGTGTCGAGGGTGTGCAGTTGATCGATCTGCGCCCGCCCGGTGACGCTGAGGGCCAGCGGGGCGGTGCTCTTGAGGTTGACCTTCAAGTCACTGCCGAGCATGCCGCTGCGCAGTTCGAGGCGAATGAACGGGTTTATGTAGGACTGCGCGACACGCAGGTCGATGTCCTGGGTTTTGACATTGAGCTGAGCGTTGACCGGGGCGAGGTTGACCGTGCCGTCGGCGCTGATCTTGCCTTGCTTGCCCAGGCCGCTGTCGAGCTTGAGCTTGAAGGGCGAGCCGTTGAGGCTGTCGAAACCCTCCAGATCGACGTTCAGCGGCGTGATATCCAGCGCCACAGGCGGATTCGCCGAGCGGTCAGCCAAATGGACGGTGTAGTTGCGCAATTGCACGTCTTTGAGCAGCACTTGCCAAGGCTTGCTCGGGGCGTTCGGTTCAGCCTTCGGCGAGTCCGCGGCTGCCGGCGTGCTGGCCGGTTCGGCAGCGGCTTTGGCAGCCGGTTTCGATGGCTGGCTGGCGAAGAGTTTCTGCCAGTCCAGTTGGCCGTCGGCTTCCAGTGCGGCCCAGGTTTCGAGTTTCTGGCTGCGGATCTTGCCGACTACCACTTGCTGTTTGGCCAGGTCCACGGAGGTTTCGCTGACGTCCAGGCGTTCGAGTTTCGCCAACGGACGCCCGTCTGGGGCCTTGATAGCGAACGGCGCAATACTGACGGCGACGTTGTTGAGCAGCAGTTCGGTTTCTTTCGACAGATTGAGTTTGTATTCGGTGCTGAGGCTGATCACGCCGTCTTCGAGTACCAGCGGCATCGAGTCACGCACGTACGGCCAGAAGGCTTTCATCTTGCCGTCGGTGACTTTCAGCGTGCCTTCGGAGGTGAATGGGATCAGGCTGAAATTACCGCTCCAGTCGATTCGACCGCCGGCCGGGCCGATGGCGACCAGGGTCATGTCGGCGCTGTCTTCGGGCAGGGTGCTGAGGTTCTTCAGCTCGAAGCTCAAGTCGTCGTAAAGGAATTCGATGGGCTCGCTGGGACGTACATCTTGAAAATGCACGACGCCGCCGGCCAGTTTGATGTTGTCGATGCGCAGCGGGAAAGGCTTGGCGTTCGGGTCGGCGGGAGTGGGCTCGCTGGCCGGAACCTTGAACAGGCCGAGCAGATTGAGCTTGCCGTCTTTGGCGAAAAGGATCTCGCTCTTGGGTTTGTCCAGTTCGATGTTGGCCAGATGCAGTGCTTTGGTCCACAGACTGTCGATTTGCAAGTCGGCGTACAGACGATCGAAGCCGACCTGTTCCTTGCCCGGCTCGCCAATGACCAGGCCCCACAGGGTGACCTCAAGGCTGAACGGATTGAGCTCAATGCGCTGGATATGCGCAGGCACGGTCGCGTAGTTGGCCAGTTGCTGGTTGGCCACGCGCAGGGCAATGCCCGGCAAAATCAGAAACCCCAGCAGGCTGTAGAGGGCCAGAGCAGTCAACAAGGCGCCAATCGCGCGAATCAATCCTTTGGGCATGTGCGGCTTCATCTGTCTGAATCGGAGTGCCTTGGAGTATGGCACGCGATTCTGGTTCCGAAGTACATCGCATGGGTCAGGATTGTTCAGATTTGTCTGGAAATATGCACGACTGTGTAGGAGCTGCCGAAGGCTGCGATCTTTTGATCTTGTTTTAAAAAAAGACAAAATCAAAAGATCGCAGCCTTCGGCAGCTCCTACAGGGATCTCCTTATAGCTGCAGGATCAGGGTTTTCAGTGGCGGTTGCTGGTCGAGGGACGGGAAGTCGGCGCCTGGGGTCATCACGCTCCATTCGCGCACTGGGCGGCCAGCCTTCTCGGCACAGCGCAGCACTTGCTCGCGCCAGTCGTCCATGCTGACTTTCGCCAGGTTATTGCAGCAGATCAGCACGCCGTTGTCGGCGGTGGTCAGCAGGGCTGGTTTGAGCAGGCTTTGATAATCGCGTAGCAGGTCGACGGTGCCAAAGGCGCTCTTGGCCCAGGCAGGTGGGTCGAGCAGCACCAGATCGTATTGACGCTGATCGAGGCGCTGATAACTCGGCAGTTTCTGCCCACGGCGCTGGCTGATTGGCAGGCCGGCCAACTGGCGGATCGCCGGGAAGTAGTCGGACTGGATGAATTGCATCTCGGGCAACTGCGGATTGAGCAGACCGTTTTCGCGACCGACCGCCAGATTGCCTTCGGCGAAATCCAGGTTGCACACTTCGCTGGCGCCACCGGCTGCGGCACTGAGGCCCACGCCACAGGTGTAGGCGAACAGATTGAGCACGGATTTGCCCTTGGCGTGCTCCTTGACCCAACCGCGGGTGTTGCGCAGATCGAGGAACAGCAATGGATCCTGGCCGGCATGTCGCCCGCGTACGCGGTAGTTCAAGCCCCACTCATGGCCAACCAGATCAACCAGTGCGGCGTCGTCGGCTTTATACACGCTGTCTTCGCGGTCGATGCGCGAATTGCCGCGCGAGCGATCGTTGTAGACCAGCAGGGTTTCCAGGCCCAACGTTTGATTGACCATGGCATGCAGTTGCAGCAGGTGGTCACGCTCCAGCGTCTGGTGGAAACTCTGCACCAGCAGTTGCGGCCCGTAGCGGTCGATGGTCAGACCGCCGGCGCCTTCCTGACTGCCGTGGAACAGCCGATAGCAATCGGTGCCCTGGCGGTGCAGCTCGGCCAGCAAATCCTGGCGTTGATCGAGGGCGGCGCGCAGCGCCTGATTCAAGGAAGACATGCATGCGCCTTGCTGGAGAGAATGGGGGCGCGGGAGTTTAGCAGTTACTGAGCTGCAAGCTCCAAGCTTCAAGCTTCAAGCTTCAAGCTTCAAGCTTCAAGCTCAAAACTTGCAGCTTGCAGCTCTGAGCATCAGCTCAGCCCCATGCGGCGTTTGGCCCGTTGTACCGAGCCGTTGCGCATTGCCCAGCGCAGCATTGGCGCGCTGCGTCTGACGCTGGCGCGAATCAGTTGGCGTTGCAGCGAACTCTGGCGGATGTCGAGCATGTCGCTGGCCCAGTCCGGCAGCAGATCAATCCCCGCCTTCATCATCATATCGCCAAAAGGTCGCGCCAGAACACTCGGCGCCGGCGCGGCCAGTAACAGGCGCAAGACTTCACGGCTGCGGCCATCGCACAGCAACTGTGGGCGCATGCCTTGCAGATATTCGGCCACAGCCAGCCGCGACTTGGGCACATCGCGTGCGCCCAGACGTTCGGCGACCACGGCGATTTCCGCGTAGTAACGATCCTGATCCGAAACGGACAACTGCGGATTGCGATAGCGCAAATGCGCCGCGAGGAAGTTGCTGACCTCCGCAACATGCACCCACGTCAGCAAGTCCGGATCGCTCGCGGCGTAAGGCCGACCATCCGGCGCGGTGCCGACCACTTGCAGGTGAATGGTGCGCACTTTCTCGATCAGCCAGTCGGCATCACGCCTGGAGCCAAACGTGGTGCCGGAGACAAACTGACTGGTGCGGCGCAAACGCCCGAGCATGTCCTGACGAAAGTTGGAGTGATCCCAAACCCCGGCCAGCGCCAAGGGGTGCAGCGCCTGTAACAACAATGCGCTGATGCCGCCGATCAACATGCTGCTGAAATCGCCGTGTACTTGCCAACTGACCGAGTCGGGGCCGAACAGGCCGGGGTCACCCTTGGGGTTCTCCAGGTCGAGCTGACCGAGCGACAACCCGGTCAGGCTCATGAGTTGGTGTTCAATGCGACTGCGGATGAATTCCATGAGCACTCAGTGAAGGAGGGCGGGCGCGGCCGGTTGACCGCGCTCGACGGGTTACTGATTGAGGCGCTTGTCGATCAGGCCTTGTACCACGCTCGGATCGGCCAGGGTCGAGGTGTCGCCGAGGCTGTCGAGTTCGTTGCAGGCAATCTTGCGCAGAATGCGCCGCATGATCTTGCCTGAACGGGTTTTCGGCAAGGCCGGGGCCCACTGGATCAGGTCCGGTTTGGCGAAGCTGCCAATTTCCTTGCTGACGTGGGCGAGTAGTTCTTTCTTCAACTCGTCGTTCGGTTCGGTACCGTTCATCGGCGTGACGAAAGCGTAGATGCCCTGACCTTTGACGTCGTGCGGGTAACCGACCACGGCGGCCTCGGCAATGCTGTCGTGCAGCACCAGTGCGCTCTCCACTTCGGCAGTGCCGATGCGGTGGCCGGAGACGTTGATCACGTCGTCGATGCGCCCGGTGATCCAGTAATCGCCGTCCTCATCGCGGCGTGCGCCGTCGCCGGTGAAGTAATAGCCGGGGTAAGGTTTGAAATAGGTGTCGACCATCCGCTGCGGATCGCCATAGACGCTGCGAATCTGCGCCGGCCAACTCGATTTGATCGCCAGCACGCCGCTGCCGGCGCCTTTGATTTCCTTGCCTTGCTCGTCGAGCAGCACCGGTTGCACGCCGAACATCGGCTGTGTTGCGCAGCCCGGTTTGATCCGCTGGGCGCTGACCAGCGGGCTGAGCATGATGCCGCCGGTTTCGGTCTGCCACCAGGTATCGACGATCGGGCAACGCTGTTCGCCGACCACGTTGAAATACCATTCCCACGCTTCCGGGTTGATCGGCTCACCGACACTGCCGAGTAATCTGAGGCTGGCGCGCGACGTTTCCTGCAACGGTTCGGCACCTTCGCGCATCAACGCGCGCAGGGCGGTCGGTGCGGTGTAGAAAATGTTGACCTTGTGTTTATCGATGATCTGCCAGAATCGCGAACTGCTCGGGTAGCTCGGCACGCCTTCGAACATCAATGTGGTCGCGCCATTGGCCAGCGGGCCGTAGACGATGTAACTGTGGCCGGTGACCCAGCCGACGTCGGCGGTGCACCAGAACACTTCGCCGTCGCGGTAATCGAGCACGTACTTGAAGGTCATCGCCGCTTGCAGCAAATAGCCGCCGGTGGTGTGCAGCACGCCTTTGGGTTTGCCGGTGCTGCCGGAGGTGTAGAGGATGAACAGCGGATCTTCGGCGTCCATCGGCTCCGGCGGGCAATCGTCGCTGACGTCGCGCACGGCCTGGTGATACCAGAGATCGCGGCCCTCGACCCATTCGACTTTGCCCTGCGTACGCTCGACCACTACAACGGTGCTGACGTCCGGGCAACTCTGCAGGGCTTTGTCGACGTTCTGTTTCAGTGGCACGAACTTGCCGCCGCGCACGCCTTCGTCGGCAGTGATCACGGTGCGGCAGTCGGCGTCTAGAATGCGGTCGCGCAGGGAGTCCGGGGAGAAACCGCCGAACACCACCGAATGGACCGCGCCGATCCGCGAGCAGGCAAGCATCGCGTAAGCGGCTTCGGGGATCATCGGCATGTAGATGCACACCCGGTCGCCTTTCTTCACGCCACGGCTTTTCAGCACATTGGCCAGTCGGCAGACATGGTGATGGAGTTTTTCGTAGGTGATTTGTGCCGATTCGGCGGGGTCGTCGCCTTCCCAGAGCAGGGCGGTTTGATCGCCGCGTTGTTCGAGATGGCGGTCGATGCAGTTGTAGCTGACATTCAGTTTGCCCCCGGCAAACCAGGCGGCCTCTCCGGTTTTCAGGTCATAGCGCTGAACGGTCTGCCACGGTGTGCTCCAGTCGAGAAAGCGCGTGGCCTGTTCGGCCCAGAAGGCCGTGGGGTGTTCAATGGATTCGCGGTACAGACGCCGATAGTCTTCCTGACTCAACTGCGCAGCCCGGCGGACGGCATCGGCTTTGGGGAACGTGCTGATATCGAACATGACGGTTCCTTATTCTTGTTGTGCGACAAGAGGGGAGCTGTACGACCCTCGTAGGAGCTGCCGAAGGCTGCGATATTTTGATCTTGTTTTTTAAGGTCAAGATCAAAAGATCGCAGCCTTCGGCAGCTCCTACAGGGATCGTGTACGCCACCGATTCTGCGATTAGCCCGGTGCCGTGGAACTGTCGATGTTGCAAGCTGAAGGGGCAGGCAAACCGCCCCTTCAGCCTATCACCCGCGGTGACGACCGCGGAAGTAGTTGATCAGGCCTTGGGTGGAAGGGTCATCAGCATTGGTTTCATCGCTGCCAACCAGGCGGTTGTAAACGCCTTTGCCCAGTTCCTTGCCCAGCTCGACGCCCCACTGGTCGAAGGCGTTGATGCCCCAGACCACGCTTTGCACGAACACTTTGTGTTCATACATCGCCACCAGTGCGCCGAGACGGCGCGGGCTGATGCGTTCAACCACAATGGTGTTGCTCGGGCGGTTGCCCGGGATCACCTTGTGCGGCGCCAGTTTGTGCACCTGCTCTTCACTCATGCCCTTGTCGCGCAACTCTTGCTCGGCTTCCGGCAAGGTCTTGCCGAGCATCAGCGCCTGGCTCTGCGACAGGCAGTTGGCGTACAGCCACTGGTGATGGTCGGAGACCGGATTGAAGCTGACGATCGGTACGATGAAATCGGCCGGGATCAACTGCGAACCTTGGTGCAGCAACTGGTGGTAAGCGTGCTGACCGTTGCAGCCGACGCCGCCCCAGATCACCGGGCCGGTATCGGTCGACACCGGGGTGCCGTCCTGACGCACGCTCTTGCCATTGGATTCCATGTCCAGCTGTTGCAAGTGCTTGGTGATGTTGCGCAGGTAGTGGTCGTACGGCAGGATCGCGTGACTTTGCGCGCCCCAGAAGTTGCCGTACCACACGCCGAGCAGGGCCAGCAGCACCGGCATATTCTGTTCGAACGGCGCGGTCTGGAAGTGCTGGTCCATGGTGTAGGCACCGGACAGCAATTCCTTGAAGTTGGACATGCCGATGGCCAAAGCGATTGGCAAACCGATCGCCGACCACAGCGAGTAACGACCGCCCACCCAGTCCCACATCGGGAAGATGTTTTCTTCGCGGATACCGAACGCCACGGCGGCGGCGTTGTTGCTCGATACGGCGATGAAGTGACGATACAGTTCGGCTTCCGAACCGCCCTGCGCCAGGTACCAGGCACGTGCGGCCTGCGCATTCTTCAGGGTTTCGAGGGTGTTGAACGACTTCGACGAAACGATGAACAAAGTGGTTTCGGCACGCAGTTTTTGCGTCAGCTCGTGGAACTCACTGCCGTCGATGTTCGCCAGATAGTGGCAACGCACGCCTTTCTGCGCGTAGGACAGCAGCGCTTCGGAAACCAGTTCAGGGCCGAGGAACGAGCCACCGATGCCGATGTTGACCACGTCAGTGATCGGCTTCTCGGTGTAACCGCGCCACAGACCGTCGTGAATGCGGCCCACGAGGTCGGTGATCTGGTTCAACACCTTGTGGACTTCCGGCATCACGTTGACACCATTGACCGACAACTTGTCGCCCACCGGACGGCGCAGGGCGGTGTGCAGCGCCGGGCGGCCTTCGGAGGTGTTGACGATTTCGCCATCGAACAGCGCTTTGATCGCGCCTTTCAGATCAACTTCATTGGCCAGGCCCACCAGCAGGTTGCGGGTCTGGGCGTTGATCAAATTCTTCGAATAATCGAGAAACAGGCCGCAGCTGCTGAGGGTGAACTGATTGAAGCGCTGCGGATCGGCGTTGAAGGCCTCGCGCATGCTGAAATCCTGCATGGCCTGGCGGTGTTCTTTCAACGCTTGCCAGGCGGGCAGAGCGGTAACGTCTTTAGGAGTGAGGTAATACGCCATCGCTGCGGTTTTCCTTTTTACTTGAACGGCTTTTGAACACTGAACAGACCGGCGCACCCTGTTTAGGCGCGGGGTCAAACTGCGTCGACACGATTTATTGGCGCAGGGCGAATACAGTAAACCTCGCGCTGCGATCTGTCTTGACTTTGTCTGACCAGATCCCTGTACTTTTTTAACATTAATACCGGGAATGGCCGACAAACGGAGGGGAGGGGGCGCTGAGGCAAGCTGAACCTCCCGGGCTGGAATCGAACGGCCGGCAGTGTGCCCGAAGGCTTTATGAGCGGCAATACAACGCAAAAGATCGCAGCCTGCGGCAGCTTCTACCGGGTTATGTAGGAGCTGCCGCAGGCTGCGATCTTTTGATTTTGCTGTTAAACCGGGCTATCGAGATTCAGGTGCAAGTTGTCGATCAACCGTGTGGTGCCAAGGAACGCCGCCACCAGAATCACCAGATCACGGTCTTCAGCCGTCGCCGGACGCAAGGTCAGGGCATGGCGGATTTCCAGATAATCCGGACGCAACCCAGCCGCTTCCAGTTGTTGCGCCTGAGCGCTGATCAGCGCCGGGAAATCCCGTTCGCCTTGTTTGATCGACTCGGCGATGTTGCTCAGGGCGCGATAGACCACCGGCGCCACCGCGCGCTGTTCTTCGCTGAGGAAACCATTGCGTGAGGACAATGCCAGGCCGTCGGCGGCGCGTACGGTCGGCTCGCCGATGATCTGGATCGGCATGTTCAGGTCATGCACCAGCGCACGGATCACCGCCAGTTGCTGGTAATCCTTCTGGCCGAAAATCGCCAGATCCGGCTGGACCATGTTGAACAGTTTGCTGACCACGGTCGCGACACCTTCGAAGTGCCCCGGACGGCTGGCGCCGCACAGGCCTTCAGAAAGTTGCGGCACGCTGACGCGAGTCTGCCCGGCCATGCCGTCGGGGTACATTTCTTCGACCGTCGGTGCGAACAGTAGCGAGCAACCGGCCTCCAGCAGTTTTTCCTGATCGGCGGCGAGGGTGCGCGGGTACTTGTCGAGGTCTTCGCCGGCGCCGAATTGCAGCGGGTTGACGAAAATGCTCGCGACCACAAAATCCACGCGTTGCGTGGCTTTGGTCACCAGCGCGACATGGCCGCTGTGTAGGTTGCCCATGGTCGGCACGAAGCCGATGCGCTTGCCTTCACTGCGGGCGCGGGCTACAGCGGCGCGCAGCTCGCGTACGGTTTTAACAGTATTCATGCCGAGAATCCGTGTTCGATGCCTGGGAACGTGGTGGCTTTGACTTCGCTGACGTAAGCCTTCAGCGCGGACTGAATGCTGTCCTGGCCGTGCATGAAGTTCTTGACGAATTTCGGTACGCGGCCGGTGATCGACAGGCCGAGCATGTCGTGCAACACCAGCACTTGACCGTCGGTGGCGTTACCGGCGCCGATGCCAATGACCGGAATCTTCACGGCCTGGCTGATTTCGGCCGCCAGTTCGCTCGGTACGCATTCCAGCAGCAGCATCGCCGCGCCGGCCTGCTCCAGCGAGATCGCGTCGGCACGCATCTGCCGCGCCTGGTTCTCGTTACGGCCCTGCACTTTATAGCCACCGAGAATGTTCACCGCTTGCGGGGTCAAGCCCATGTGCGCGCACACTGGCACACCGCGTTCGGCGAGCAGACGGATCGACTCCGCGAGCCACAGCTGACCTTCGACCTTGATCATGTGCGCACCAGCCTGCATCAGCATGGCGCTGTTGTTCATGGTTTGTTCGAGGGTGGCGTTGGCCATGAACGGCAGATCGGCAAGGATCAACGCGTCGCTGTTGCCGCGTTTGACGCAGGCGGTGTGGTAGGCCATTTCTGCGGTGGTCACCGGCAGCGTGCTGTCGTGACCTTGCAGGACCATGCCAAGGGAGTCGCCCACCAGCAGCACTTCAACACCGGCCTCATTACAGGCGTGGGCGAAGGTCGCGTCATAGCAGGTCAGCATGGTGATTTTTTCACCTTTCTGCTTGAGGCTCTGGAGCGTGGTCAGGGTGATGGCTGGCATGTAAAAAATCCTCGTTCAGGCGCTCTGGAAACTACTGCGAGTAACGCGCGTGATTCGTCATCTACTCAGGCGCACGGTCTTTTGTCGTGCTTATAAGGCCTGGCTTGCGCCCGTGTGTGCCGGGTTGGCGGCAGCGGGACGCCTATAGTCGTGATGAGCCAAGCGGAAGTCAATTGCGTGTGTTACCGCAATGTTACGAGGGGAGTGTTACCGGCGTTACTGATGCGATTCAGCGGCGCGGCGGGTCTGATTAGACGATTTTTTGTCCGACAAAATCCATTTGGGAAAACCGCTTTTGTGGCGAGGGGATTTATCCCCGATGGGCTGCGAAGCAGCCCCAAAACAGCAGAACGCGACAATTCTGTCACAGCGCATTTGCTGGTTTTATGACTGCTGCGCAGCCGATCGGGGATAAATCCCCTCGCCACAAAGGGCCGACGCAGTGTCAGGGGTGGGGGAGGCGTTCGAGGCCGATGAACGGGCACGCGGCCAGCATCTCGGCGAGGGCGCGGCCATCGGGCAGATGAAGAGCCGGCGTGGCCAGTTCGGCGAGGGGATACAGCACGAAGGCGCGTTCCTGAATCTGGTAATGCGGGACTTTCAGCCGTGGTTCGTCGATCAGTCGATCGCCGAACAGCAGAATGTCCAGATCCAGTGTACGCGGACCCCAGCGCTCAAGGCGTTCGCGGCCCTGATCATTCTCGATCGCTTGCAACGCATCGAGCAGTTCCAGTGGGGCGAGGGAGCTGTCGAGCGCCGCCACCGCGTTGGTGTAACGCGGTTGGCCCGGCAACAGGGAATCGCTTTGATAGAAAGCTGAAACACCGGCGAGGGAAGTCTGCGGCAATTGCCCCAGCGCCTCGACGGCGCTGCGCAATTGTTCGGCCGGGTCAGCGAGGTTGCTGCCCATGCCGATGTAGATGCGTTCCATGCCTTTACTCGCCTGTCGAAGCGCTCGGGGCACCGGCGCGTTTGCGCTTGGAGCCGCTGCTGCGACGACGTTTGCGTGGCGCGCCGCTGGCGTCATCACCTTTGCCGCTGAGGTCGCGGATCATGTCGCGGCGCTCACTTTCGTTGGCGTCCTGATAGTCCGTCCACCATTCGCCGAGGCCATCAGTCTCCTCGCCAGCGCTTTCACGCAGCAGCAGGAAGTCGTAACCGGCGCGGAAACGCGGATTGTCCAGCAACAGGTCGGCACGTTTGCCGCTGCGGCGTGGCAAGCGTTCCTGCATGTCCCAGATCTCGCGGATCGGCATGGTGAAGCGTTTTGGAATCGCAATGCGCTGGCACTGTTCGGCGATCAGCTCGTGTGCGCCTTCCTGCATCGCAGGGATTGGCGGCATGCCACGTTCCTGCAAGCGCAACACGCGGGCCGGCAGGGCAGGCCACAACAGCGCGGCAAACAGGAACGCCGGGGTCACCGGTTTGTTCTGCTTGATACGCAGGTCGGTGTTGGTCAGCGCTTCGCTGATCAGCGTGTGGGTGTATTCCGGGTTGTGTTCCAGTGCATCGGCACTGGCCGGGAACAGCGGGGCGAACAGTTGCAGATCGACGAGCATTTCGAAGGTGATCGCGCCGTGTCCCGAGAGGAACAGCTTGAGCACTTCTTCGAACAAGCGCGCCGATGGAATCTCGCGCAGCATCGGCGCCAGTTCACGGATCGGCTGCACGGTGTGCTTCTCGATGCCGAAGTTGAGCTTGGCGGCGAAACGCACGGCCCGCAGCATACGCACCGGGTCTTCCTGGTAGCGCTGCTTCGGATCGCCGATCAGACGGATCAGGTGATTGCGGATGTCGTGTACGCCGTTGGCGTAATCGAGAATGCGCTCGCTGACCGGATCGTAATACAGGGCGTTGATGGTGAAGTCGCGGCGTTGCGCGTCTTCTTCCAGGGTGCCGTAAACGTTGTCGCGCAGAATCCGCCCGCTCTCGTTACGCGAAGACTGATTGCTGTCTTCGTCGTCTTCGTTGACCGGGTGATTGGCGCGGAAGGTCGCGACTTCAATGATTTCGCGACCGAAATGGATATGCACCAGTTTGAAGCGACGGCCGATGATCCGCGCATTGCGGAATTCGGCACGGACTTGCTCGGGCGTGGCGCTGGTGGCGACGTCGAAATCCTTGGGCGTGATGCCCAGCAGCATGTCACGCACGCAACCGCCGACCAGATAAGCCTGGTAACCGGCACCTTGCAGGCGTTCGACGATATTCACCGCATAGCGGCTGAACTGCGTTTTCTGCAGCGAATGTTGACCGCTGTTGAGCACTTCAGGGGTGCTGCGGATGTGTTGCGTACGACGCACGGGAGTTCGGAATGACTGGAACAACTTCTTCAGCATGGGATGCACTGTTTGAAGGAATGTTCGGCCATACCAAAGAATGACCGCATGATGGGCGCAGATTCTAGCATTTAGTCGGGGGATGGTGTAGGACACGGCAGATTTGAGCTGCAAGCCGCAGGCTACAGGCGTCGCGCGCGATAAAAACAGGGGATTTTGCCGGGAGGGAGAAACTACAAGGGGAGCCGAAGCTCCCCAAGAAGTAGTTGCGTGCTCTTTTTATTATTGATTCGGGCTTCTTGTTTTTGTTGAGTGCCCTCGCCACGAAGCGTTTCCTTCGTGACCCTCCCAATCGGGAGCCAAGAGCAAACGGATTGCTTTGGTCGCTGAATTGCAGTGATCTTACGATCCAACCAGTACAGGCTCTGTCTTAGGACAGTTTTTGTTGTTCTCGGCCTGGTCGTGGGGCAAGCCCCAAATACAACGCCTCTCCAAAAGAATCAGTTAGCTGCGCCTCTCGCCGTCTTGTTTTTATTGTGCGTGAGTCGATTCGTCTTATTTTTATTGTCTTGTGCATTGCTTGTTATTGTTCTTGTACCAAACATATAGCAGGGGGCGTGCCAACTTTTGCGAAGCCCCGTAAAACAAAGGGTTAGGTCGATATAACCGTTTTCTCGGGGCGAAAAAAAGCCGGGGTTTCGTTACCGATAACCCCGGCTTCTGTTACGTGAATCGACTGAGGTAACAGTTTTTTCACATCTTCAAGCGTTACCCGCACACTCGACAGGTAACGTTCAGCTCTCGCTGGCGACCCCGGTCTTGCGCCGTGGAATGCCCAGACGCTGACGACGCTCCCACAGACATTTACGGCTGACGCCCAATTTGCGCGCCAGTTCGGTCTCGGTCATGTGGTCCTGATGCTCAAGGACGAAGTGCTGGAAATAGTCTTCCAGCGACAAGTCTTCGGTCGGCTCGTGGCTGCTGTTGCTGGCGTTACCGCCCGTTTGCGGCGGCAGACCGATGAACTCGTCGTCTTCCAGATCGCTCAGCTCGATGTCGATGCCCAGCAAATCGGCGGAGATTTCCGGGCTTTCGCTGAGAATCACTGCGCGCTCGACTGCGTTCTCCAGCTCCCGCACGTTACCCGGCCAGGAATAGTGACGAATGGCCTGTTCGGCATCCGCAGCAAACTTGAGGTCGGTACGATTGATGCGCGCGCTCTGGCGAGCGAGGAAAGCCGTGGCGATTTCGTTGACGTCGGCACCGCGCTCGCGCAGAGCCGGCAGTTTCAGGGCGATCACGTGCAGACGGTAATAAAGGTCTTCACGGAACTGGCCGATTTTCGCCAGACTTTTCAGGTCCCGGTGCGTGGCCGCGATCAGGCGCACATCGACCTTCTGCGACTGCACGGAACCAACACGGCGAATTTCACCTTCCTGCAACACGCGCAGCAGGCGGGCCTGAGCTTCCAGCGGCAGTTCGCCGATTTCGTCGAGGAACAAGGTGCCGCCATCCGCCGCTTCGACCAGCCCGGCACGCCCGGCGCTGGCGCCAGTGAATGCGCCTTTCTCGTGGCCGAACAGTTCGGACTCGATCAGGCTTTCCGGGATAGCTGCACAGTTCACCGAGATCATCGGTGCCTTGGCGCGTTTCGACAGGTTGTGCAGGGCGCGGGCCACGAGTTCTTTACCGGTGCCAGACTCGCCCTGGATCAGGACATTGGAATCGGTCGGCGCGACTTTGCGGATCTTGCTGTACAGATCCTGCATCGGCGGGCACGAACCAATGATGCCGATTTCGCCGTTGCTGTTGTCAGCGGCGGGTTTGCCGCTGCCATTGGCCGGTTTGCTGGCAACCGCTTCGCCGGCAGCCGGAGCCGATTGGCGATCACGCAGGATCCGCGCGACGGCCTGGAGCATTTCATCGTGGTCGAAAGGCTTGGCGATGTAATCCACCGCGCCCATCTTCATCGAGTCGACCGCCGAGCGCAGGCTGGCGTAACTGGTCATGATCAGCACCGGCGTGCCCTGGCCGAGCTTGATCAGCTCGGTGCCCGGAGCGCCCGGCAAACGCAGATCGCTGACGATCAGGTCGAACGTAGGAATGGTGAAGCGTTCTTGTGCTTCCTGCACTGAACCGGCTTCGCTGACCTGGTACTGATTACGTTCCAGCAGGCGGCGCAAGGCGGAGCGGATAATTGTTTCGTCTTCGACGATCAAAATGTGCGGCATTGATTCGATACTCTCGACGGTCTCAGTTCACAGCGGACGTCGCTTCGACATGACGCGGTAAGGTCACCCGGATACGGGTGCCGCGTTGGCTTTGTACATCAGCCGGGCTGTCGATGGTGATTTGTCCATAATGCTCTTCAACGATGGAATAGACCAGTGCAAGGCCCAGACCGGTGCCTTCGCCAGGATCCTTGGTGGTGAAGAAGGGTTCGAACAATCTGTCCATGATGTTCTTCGGAATACCGCTGCCTTCGTCTTCGACGATCAGATCGACCGTGTGTTCGCCGGCTTCGCTCTTGACCCGTACCGCGCTGTGCGGCGGCGAGGCGTCGCGGGCGTTGGAGAGCAGATTGATCAACACCTGCGCGAGCCGCTGCGGATCGCCTTCGACCCAGTGATCGGGATCGCACAGGTTGTAGAACTGCACTTCGAAATTGCGTCGGTTCAGCGCCAGCAGGCCAATCGCGTCCTGCGCCACTTCGGCCAGACACACGGGCTCGTCGCTGTGCTGATGGCTGCCGGCGTGGGCGAAACTCATCAGCGACTGGACGATGCGCGATATGCGTTTGGTTTGTTCGAGAATCTGCCCGCTGATTTCCGTCAGCTCGTCGTCTTCTTCGCGCTCCTCGCGCAGGTTTTGCGCCAGACAGGCGATGCCGGTGACCGGGTTGCCGATTTCGTGGGCGACACCCGCCGCGAGGCGACCAATGCTCGCCAGGCGCTCGGAGTGCACCAGTTTGTCTTCGAGCATCTGCGTTTCGGTCAAATCCTCGACCAGTAACACCAGACCACTGTTACCCGGAGCGAGCGGCTCATCGATGGCCGCTTTGTGCAGGTTCAGCCAGCGGGTCTGGCCGTCGAGGGCCAGATGCTGTTTGTGCAAATGCTCGTCGGGCAGATTGATGAAGCCCTGGAGCAATTCTTTCCACGGCTCGCCGATGGTGCTCAGGCGCGAACCGACCACGCGCTGCGCGGCAATCCCGGTGAGTTCTTCCATGGCTTTGTTCCACATCAGGATCTCTTGATCCTTGGCCAGCGAGCAGACGCCCATCGGCAGTTCCTGCAAGGTCTGGCGGTGGTAACGGCGCAGGGCATCGAGTTCGGCAGCCAGACCTGTGAGGCGCGAGTGGTAATCCTCGAGGCGGCTTTCGATGAAGTGGATGTCTTCGGTCACATAGTTTTCACCGCCAGCCTTGTACGGCAGGAAAGTTTCAACCATGTCCTGCGCCACACTCGGGCCCATCAGGCCGGAGAGGTTGGCTTCGATGCGGTCGCGCAAACGGCGCAAGGCGTAAGGGCGGCGTTCGTCGAAAGGAAGGTAAAGGTCACGCAGGGCTTGCTCGACTTCTTTCTGCGCAGCCTTGGCGCCTAGCGGTTTCGCCAGTTGTGTGGCGAACTCCTGCGGAGAAGCAGCGTGCAGTTCGCGCCGTTGCGGGCGACGGACGTTATCCACGGCGCAGGCTTCGGCGGCGCTGGCTTCTTCCGGACTGGCGTTGGTGAACAGCGAGATCAGCGTGAACATCAATACGTTGGCGGCGAGCGAGGCGATGGCCGCCATGTGCCAGCTGGTGTCGTCGAGCACGTAAATCATGTTCAGCAGCGGGATGTAGAAACCCTGCAGATTGCCGACCAGCGGCAACAGCATGGTCACCACCCAAACCAGAATCCCCGCCAGCAGACCGGCGATAAAGCCTCGGCGGTTAGCGGTTGGCCAGTACAGTACGGACAGCACGCCCGGGAGGAATTGCAGGGTCGCCACGAAAGCAACAATGCCGAGGTTGGCCAGATCCTGCTCGGCGCCGAGCATCAGATAGAAACCGAAACCGGCCATGATGATCGCGACGATCAGCGCGCGGCGCGTCCACTTCAGCCAACGGTAGATATTGCCTTCGGCCGGCGGCTGATAAAGCGGCAGCACCAGGTGGTTCAGCGCCATGCCCGACAGCGCCAGCGTGGTGACGATGATCAGGCCGCTGGCCGCCGATAGACCACCGACGTAGGCGAGCAACGCCAGCGGCTTGCTGTTGGCGGCGATGCCGATGCCGAGGGTGAAATATTCCGGATTGGTCGTGGCGCCGAGCTTGAGGCCGGCCCAGAGGATCAGCGGCACTGCCAAGCTCATCAGCAGCAGGAACAGCGGCAAACCCCAACTCGCACTGACCAGTGAGCGCGGGTTGAGGTTTTCGGTAAACGTCATGTGGTACATGTGCGGCATCACGATCGCCGAAGCGAAGAACACCAGCAACAGCGTGCGCCACGGGCCTTCCTGCAATGGCGTGTGCAGCGCGGCGAGGGCGGTCTGGTTTTGCAGCAGCCACACCTCAAGTTGTTGCGGGCCGTCGAACACGCCGTAAAGCGCATACAAACCGACGCCGCCGAGGGCAACCAGTTTGATCACCGATTCAAAGGCAATCGCGAACACCAGCCCTTCGTGTTTCTCACGGGTGGCGATATGGCGGGAGCCGAAGAAAATCGTGAACAGAATGATCAGCGCACAGAACGCCAGCGCCACGCGGCTCTGCACCGGTTCGCCGGTGAGGATGCCGATGGAGTCGGCCACCGCTTGAATCTGCAACGCCAGCAACGGCAACACGCCAATCAGCATGAAAATCGTGGTCAGCGCGCCGGCCCAGGTGCTGCGGAAACGGAACGCAAACAGATCTGCCAGCGACGACAGTTGATAGGTGCGGGTGATTTTCAGGATCGGATAGAGCAGCACCGGCGCCAGCAGAAATGCGCCGGAAACGCCGAGGTAACTGGACAGAAAACCGTAGCCGTACTGATACGCGAGGCCCACCGTGCCGTAGAACGCCCACGCACTGGCGTAAACCCCAAGCGACAAGGTGTACGTCAGCGGGTGGCGAATGATCGCGCGCGGGATCATGCCCCGTTCGCTGACCCAGGCAACGCCGAATAGCACCGCCAGGTACGCGGCGCTGATCAGGATCATCTGGGTCAGGCTAAAGCTCATCGGCATCTTTTTGGCTCTGCAGGATGAAGGTCACAACAATCAGGATCAGCCAGAGCAGATAAGGGCGATACCAGGCGCCCGTCGCGTCGATCCACCAATCCATGATGGCGGGGGAAAACAGGTAGATCCCGACGACTAAAAGCAGGACCAAGCGATAGATGTACATCCCGGCCTCTCTTTTTTATGCGCGTGCCCGAAAACGTGCGGCGATGGTAACGGATGGGCGCGCGACTGCAAGTGTCGTCATAGCAGTTGCGCTTCGGGCAGGGTCAGTGTGCGCGGGATCTTGCTGGCATCCCAGTGCGCGCTGCCCCAGTTGAGCAACTCTTGAGGTGAGGCGTGGGCCAGTTCGGCGCCGGGGTTTTGCCCCAGAGCGCGCAAAGCGCGCAATAACAACGGCGTGGCTTGATCCGCTTCAAGCGGCGGCGAGCGGTAGGACTTGCCGAGTTTGTTGCCGTCTGGCTGGGTAATCAGCGGCAAGTGCAGATATCGCGGCTGGCGCATGCCCAACAGTTCTTGCAGGTAGAGCTGGCGCGGTGTCGAGTCGAGCAGGTCGGCGCCACGGACGATATCGGTGATGCCTTGCCACGCATCATCGAGCACCACGGCCAGTTGATAGGCGTAGAGGCCGTCACGGCGACGGATGACGAAGTCGCCGACATCGCGGCCTAGGTGCTGACGGTATTCGCCTTGCACGCGGTCGATGAAGTGGTATTCCAGTTCCGGCACGCGTAGGCGAATGGCGGCGTCTTGCTGAGCGTGGCCGAGATTGCGGCACAGACCCGGATAAATGCCGTTGTACGCTTCGAGCTGTTTGCGCGAGCAGGTACAGGCGTAGGCCAGGCCGTGATTGAACAGGCTATTGAGGACGTCGGCGTAGGCGTCGTGCCGATCGCTCTGGCGCACCATGTCGCCGTCCCATTCGAAGCCGTAGCTTTCCAGCGCTTTGAGAATCGCGGTTTGCGCACCGGGTTCTTCACGGGGCGGATCGAGATCTTCCATGCGCACCAGCCAGCGACCGCCGACCGAACGGGCGTCGAGGTAGGAGGCGAGGGCGGCTACCAACGAGCCGAAGTGCAGGTGGCCACTGGGGGTTGGGGCGAAGCGGCCGATGTAGGCGGGGGATTTTTTGGCAGTCATGGAAACGAAGCTACTTTTCAGGCTATACGCAGGTCAACCTGTAGGAGTGAGCCTGCTCGCGATAGCGGTGTGACATTCAACACCGATATTGACTGACCCACCGCTATCGTGAGCAGGCTCACTCCTACAAAAGGCAAAGGCAAACGACAAAAGGCAGAAACAAAAACGGAGCGTTCGCACGCTCCGTTTTTCGTTCAGGTCGAGATTACTTGCCGACCTGCTTTTCCTTGATTTCCGCCAGCGTCTTGCAGTCGACGCACATGTCGGCTGTAGGGCGTGCTTCAAGGCGCTTCACACCAATCTCGACGCCGCACGAATCGCACCAACCGTACTCTTCGTCTTCGATCAGTTGCAGTGTCTTGTCGATTTTCTTGATCAGCTTGCGTTCGCGGTCGCGGGCGCGCAGCTCGAGGGCGAATTCTTCTTCCTGGCTGGCACGGTCGGCCGGGTCCGGGAAATTGGCAGCTTCGTCCTTCATATGGTCAACGGTGCGGTCGACTTCCTGCATCAACTCCTGTTTCCACTTGTTCAAGACCTTGGTGAAGTGCGCGCGCATTGGGGCGCCCATGTACTCTTCACCTTTCGCCGGAACATAAGGTTCGAAACCGCTGATCGTCTGATTCTGCTGTTGCTTTGCTTGGGTGGGCATGAAATGGACCGCCTCTACTCTTGTAATCCATTGCGCAGGATTGCTCCATCACCGACACCTGCCGGCCCTGCGGCTGCAAGCGGGCGAACTTACCAGATCAATTCAGCCTGCGCTACTCCCGGATGTCGAGGCCCCGGCGGGTGGCGCTTGCAAAAGTCTGACAAGCCGTGTCTGGCGGTGTTGGAGACCTGTTCAATCACTGATTTTAGTCAATCCTGGAGCGTACGCTCATATCGTTACAGTCCAGCGTTCTTGAGGCTGTGACCGCTGCGGGTTCTCGCTCGTTCCGGCAGATGGGTAGAATCGTCTCTTTTTCCCTTTCGAAGGAAAACCAATGGCTCAGCCGTACAGTGCGCGCAGTCGTGCGATCGAACCGTTCCATGTAATGGCGCTGCTGGCGCGGGCCAATGAATTGCAGGCTGAAGGCCACGACGTGATCCATCTGGAGATCGGCGAGCCGGACTTCACCACGGCCGAACCGATCATTCGGGCCGGGCAAGCGGCGCTGACGGCGGGCAAGACCCGTTACACCGCTGCGCGCGGGATTCCCGAGTTGCGCGAGGCGATCGCCGGTTTTTACCAATCGCGTTACGGCTTGAACATTGATCCGCGGCGGATTCTGATCACGCCGGGTGGTTCTGGTGCGCTGTTGCTGGCCAGTGCGCTGCTGGTCGACCCCGGTAAACACTGGCTGTTGGCGGACCCAGGCTATCCGTGCAACCGGCACTTCCTGCGATTGGTCGAAGGTGCCGCGCAGCTTGTCCCAGTGGGCCCGGACGTGCGCTATCAACTGACCCCGGATCTGGTCCAGCGTCATTGGGACCACGACAGCGTCGGCGCGCTGGTTGCCTCGCCGGCCAACCCGACCGGGACGATCCTGACCCGCGATGAGCTGGCCGGGTTATCCACAGCCATCAAGGCGAAACACGGGCATCTGGTGGTGGATGAGATCTATCACGGTCTGACTTACGGCACCGATGCCGCCAGCGTGCTGGAAGTCGATGACAGCGCTTTTGTCCTGAACAGTTTCTCCAAGTACTTCGGCATGACCGGCTGGCGCCTGGGCTGGCTGGTCGCGCCGGAAGCGGCGGTCGGTGATCTGGAAAAGCTCGCGCAAAATCTCTACATCAGCGCCCCGAGCATGGCGCAATACGCTGCATTGGCGTGTTTCGAGCCGGACACCATCGCCATTCTGGAGGAGCGTCGCGCCGAATTTGGTCGTCGTCGCGATTTCTTGCTGCCCGCCCTGCGCGCGCTCGGATTCAACATCGCCGTGGAGCCGGAAGGCGCGTTCTATTTGTACGCCGATATCAGCCAGTTCGGCGGCGATGCCTTCGCGTTCTGCCGTCATTTCCTCGAAACCGAGCACGTCGCCTTTACGCCGGGGCTGGATTTTGGTCGTTATCAAGCCAGTCATCATGTGCGTTTTGCCTACACGCAAAACCTCCCTCGCTTACAAGAAGCGGTGGAGCGCATCGCCCGTGGCTTGAAGAGTTGGCAAGGCTGATGCGCTTTTATCCCCCTCTTGAAGAAGCGCGGTTGATTCGTCGATACAAACGCTTTCTCGCCGATATCGAGACCGTTAGCGGCGAGTTGCTAACGATTCACTGCCCGAACACCGGCTCCATGCTCAATTGTCAGGTCGAGGGCGGGCAGGTCTGGTTCAGCCGCTCCAACGATCCCAAACGCAAATTGCCCGGCACTTGGGAGATTGGCGAAACCCCGCAAGCGCGGCTGTTTTGTGTGAACACCGGACGCGCCAACGGGTTGGTCGAGGAAGCCTTGCAGGCTGGCGTGATCAGCGAGTTGAACGGGTTTACCGCGTTGAAGCGAGAAGTCGCCTATGGGCAGGAAAAAAGCCGTATCGATTTCCGCCTCGAATACCCGAGCGGCCCGGCGTATGTGGAAGTGAAAAGCGTCACCCTGGGCTTCGATGGCACGGCGGTGGCGGCGTTTCCGGATGCCGTGACCCAGCGTGGCGCCAAGCATCTGCGTGAGCTGGCGCATTTGGCTCGCGACGGGATTCGGGCGGTGCAGTTGTATTGCGTCAATCTGGGCGGGATTGAAGCGGTGCGGCCTGCGAAGGAAATCGATTCGGCGTACGCCGATGCGCTTCTCGAAGCCGTTGCCTGTGGCGTTGAGGTGCTGGCGTACGGCGTGCGCTTGAGTCATGAAGAAATGGTCATCGACCGGCGTCTCGACGTCTTGCTCAACGGTTAAATATCGATCCACAAGCCTTGCGCGTCTTCGCGGCAGGGGATGGCGTTGAGTGACTGCCCGGCGCAAGGCCCGGCCACGCATTCGCCGTCCTCGATGAGAAACAGTGCGCCGTGGGTGGCGCACTGGATCAGACTGTTGCTGGGGTCAAGAAACTGGTCGGGCTGCCATTCCAGCCCGACGCCGCGGTGCGGGCAGCGATTGAGGTAGACATAGGCCTGGCCGCTGCGGCGCACGGCAAAGAGCTTTTTCCCGTCGACTTCAAAACCACGACTGGCGGCTTCGGCCAGATCGGCGCCTGCGCAGAGAAACTTCATGACTATCCTCTAGTGTCCGCTCGTGTCCGGATATGTCCGAGCTTGACGTTTAAATGCAAACAATTATCAAATGACGGCCTTCGTCCGCAGGGCGGCTGGCAGATGCCGAGGATACTTGGCCTGCCATTCTGACGCCCGGGAAAAACCTTATTCAAGGAAGCTGGATATGCGCCTGAGTACCCGCGTTGCTGTGCTGTGTGCCGGACTTTTCGTCAGTCACCAGGCGGCAGCGGCTGATTTGCCGCAACGTTGGGTCAGTGCCGGCGGCGCGCTGTCGGAGTGGGTCAGCGCCTTGGGGGGCGAGTCGAAGCTGGTTGGCGTCGACACCACCAGCCAGCATCCCGAGTCGCTGAAGGCGCTGCCGAGCATCGGTTATCAGCGCAGTCTTTCCGCTGAAGGCATTCTCAGTCTGCGCCCGGACATCCTGATCGGCACCGAGGAAATGGGCCCGCCGCCGGTGCTGTCACAGGTGAAAGCGGCCAAGGTTCAGGTGGAGTTGTTCTCGGCGCAGCCGGATCTGCCGACGCTGGAGAAAAACGTGACTCACTTGGGCCAGTTGCTGGGCGCCGAGCCACAGGCTGCGCAACTGCTGCAACGTTATCAACAACAACTCGATGCGCAGCAAGCACGAGTGACCGATGCGCAGACCCAACAGAAAGCGCCAGGCGTGCTTTTATTGCTCGGACATGCTGGCGGCAAACCGTTGATTGCCGGTAAGGACACCGCCGCCGATTGGCTGCTGCAACAGGCGGGTGGGCATAACCTGGCGACGCATACCGGTTACAAACCTTTTTCCGTGGAATCTCTGGCCAGTCTCGACCCTGAAGTGTTGGTATTCGCCGACCGTGCGCTGACCGGTGAGGCGGCGAAAGCCGCGCTGTTCAAGGAAAACCCGATTCTCGATTCAAGCCGCGCCGCCAAAGCAGGCCGGGTGATCGAGCTGGACCCGACCCTGCTGGTCGGCGGCCTCGGGCCACGTTTGCCTGCGGCGCTGAAAACCCTGTCTGACGGTTTCTATCCGGCCCAGAGCGGCCAATGACCACACTGGTCAAACCCCGTGCCTTGTTCATCGGCCTGACGCTCCTGTGTTTGCTGGCGATCTGGCTGTCATTGGCGCTGGGGCCGGTGAGCCTGCCGCTGATCGATACGTTGCGCGCAGCGTTGCGCATGCTTGGTGTACCGCTGGCGCCAGAAGGGCTGGAGCAGGCCGAGCTGATTCTCGGGCAGATTCGTCTGCCGCGTACCTTGCTCGGGTTGGCGGTCGGCGGTGTGCTGGCATTGTCTGGCGTGGCGATGCAGGGATTGTTTCGTAACCCCTTGGCAGACCCCGGACTGGTGGGTGTTTCCAGTGGCGCGGCGTTGGGTGCGGCGATCGCGATTGTCGGGGGCTCGTTTTTTGGCGGTTTACCGGAGTGGTTCGGGCCTTATCTGTTGTCGGTCTGCGCGTTTCTCGGCGGGCTCGGGGTCACGGCACTGGTCTATCGACTCGGTCGGCGCAACGGCCAGACCAATGTCGCGACCATGTTGCTGGCGGGTATCGCGCTGACCGCGCTGGCCGGTTCGGCCGTCGGCCTGTTCACTTATCTGGCAGATGACGCAACCCTGCGGACGCTGACGTTCTGGAACCTTGGCAGCCTCAATGGCGCCAGTTACGCGCGGTTGTGGCCGTTGCTGATCATCAGCGTTGGTGTGGCGTTGTGGTTACCGCGTCGGGCCAAGGCGCTGAATGCCTTGCTGCTCGGTGAGTCGGAAGCCGGGCATCTGGGCATCGATGTCGAGCGACTGAAGCGCGAGTTGGTGTTTTGCACCGCGCTGGGTGTCGGCGCTGCGGTGGCAGCGGCGGGGATGATCGGCTTCGTCGGTTTGGTGGTTCCGCATCTGGTGCGTTTGCTGGCGGGCCCGGATCACAAAGTGTTACTGCCGGCATCGGTGTTGGCGGGGGCGAGCCTTTTGCTCTTGGCTGACCTGGTCGCGCGGTTGGCGCTGGCGCCTGCCGAGTTGCCGATCGGTATTGTCACCGCGTTTATCGGTGCGCCGTTCTTTCTATTTCTGCTGTTGCGAGGACGTGCCTGATGCTGCGTGCGCAAGATCTGCACATTCAGCGCGGGCGCAAGGCAGTGCTCAGCGATGTCACGCTGCAACTCGAACCGGGCGAAGTGCTTGGCGTACTCGGGCCGAACGGTGCCGGCAAAAGTACCTTGCTCGGTGCGCTGTGCGGTGAGTTGGCGCCCAGCGCGGGCGGCGTTTCGCTCGACGGGCAAGTGTTGAGTCACTGGACCGGACAGCAGCGCGCGCAACGCTTGGCTGTGTTGCCTCAAGTGTCGACCCTGGACTTTGCCTTTCGTGTCGAAGAAGTGGTCGGCATGGGCCGCCTGCCCTATCAAAGCGGTCGCGTGCGTGATGACGAAATCATCGCCGCAGCGTTGGCGGCGGCGGATGCCGGGCATTTAAGCGGTCGCAGTTATCTGGCACTGTCCGGTGGTGAGCGCCAGCGCGTGCATCTGGCGCGGGTGTTGGCGCAGCTCTGGCCGGGACAAGCCGGGCAAACGCTGCTGCTGGACGAACCGACGTCGATGCTTGATCCGTTGCATCAACACACCACGCTGCAAGCGGTGCGTGAGTTTGCCGATCGCGGGGCGGCGGTGCTGGTGATCCTGCATGATCTGAATCTGGCGGCGCGCTATTGTGATCGTATTCTGCTGCTCGAAGGCGGGCGTCCGGTAGCGCTGGACACCCCGGAGCAGGTGTTGCGGCCGGACTCGCTGAAGGCTGTGTTCGGTCTTGAAGTGTTGGTGCAGCCGCACCCGGAGCGCGGGCATCCGCTGATCATTGCCCGCTGACTGAATCATCGAGGTGATGGCATGCGTGGGTTGTGGCTGTTGGCAGTGGTGTTGCTTGCGGGGTGTCAGCATGTTGTTGCGCCACCGCCGATCAGTGGCCAGATTCGTGACCTGCGCAGCGGTGAGGAGCTGACGGCGCAGCAACTGGTGAAACGCCTTGCTGGACCCGAGCGACTGATCATTGGCGAGCAGCATGACAATGCTGATCATCACGCCGCGCAATTGTGGCTGTTGCAGTCGCTCGGCGAGCAACGGCCGCAGGGCAGTCTGTTGCTGGAAATGCTCACGCCGGATCAGCAGCCCAAGGTAGATGCCGTTCGCCAGGCAACGTCGCCGTCCGCCAATCTTTCAGAGGCGCTGACCTGGCAGGATGGCTGGGACTGGAATCTCTATGGGCCGATCGTGCGCTTTGCTCTCAGCCAGCCATATCCGCTGCTGGCGGCCAATCTTGAAAACAATGAAATCCGTACCTTCTACCGCAACCCGCCGGTGCTGAGCGGTGCGCGCAGTAATGCGGCGTCGGTGAAAAGCACGTTGCTGGCGCAGATCAGTGAATCCCATTGCGGGTTGCTGCCCGCAGCACAGATGCCCGCGATGCTGGCCGTGCAGCAGCAGCGTGACCGACGCATGGCTGAGCGCATGCTGGCGGCGCCCACGCCTTCGATCTTGCTGGCTGGCGCGTGGCATGCGCGCAAGGATGTCGGAGTGCCGTTGCATGTCGTGGATCTGGGCGCCACTCAAGAGCCAACGGTGTTGATGCTGGCAGAGCGGGGCGCAGCGGTGACTGCCGCGATGGCCGATTTCGTCTGGTACACCGCCCCGACGCCCAAGCAGGATTACTGCGAACAGATGCGTGAACAATTCGGCAAATGACTTTTCCACAGGCAAAAAAAGACCCGGTAAAAAACCGGGTCAAATAACCGTGATTAGCCTGATGAGGAGATAATCTGAGAGTCCGAACCAAGGGCTTTTCAGAATATCGACTGATATCGCGACCAGTTGTGATAATCATAGCGATTCTCATTACCGCGTCAACAACTGTTTTCTCATTTCTTTGATTCAGGCTCAAAAATGGCCGGGATGCCCCAAAAAAAGGGGGCTGGGAATTAATTTCTGATTTCGGTCATTTGGCTGACTTGTTTATTCAGTTGGCCGATACGCCGCGCCATGCTTTCGATCAGGCTGTGGGCAATCTTCGGATTGGTGCGGGTCATGCTCAAAAACTGCTCACCGGGAATCAGCATCACTGTGCTCGCTTCTCGGGCGATGACCGTGGCATTGCGCGGTTCGCCGGTGAAGACCGCCATGGCACCGAAAATCTCGTCCTTGGGCACATCGCCGACCTTGTGCCCTTCGACAAAGGCCTCGGCATGGCCGTCGATGATCACGAACACATGATCGGCGACGTCGCCCTGCTTGATTAGAATCTCGCCGGCCTCAACCCGTTTGAAACCATTTGTGCTGCGAAACTCGCGTGGTTTCAGCTCGGCGACGGTGTGGGCGAGAATTGCCATTTGCCCCAGCAGATACGCAAGAAATTGATCCGCCCGGCCGGCGTCGGCGTACAGATGCTGAAACACCTCATGGCGTCGATAAGGCGTCAAGCGCAGTGGCCCGTCACTGTACAGGCGGCAATCGTCCCATTCATCGCCACGCTGCAGGCCGATCAGGTCGCCTTCTTGCCAATAAAACAGCGGACGGGCAGCGATGCAGCCGTTGATCACACCTTCAGCCAACAGAAACAACTGATCGCCGGGTAACTGCGCGAGCAAATCATCCGTCGCGTCCAGTTGCAGATCCGGCCCGCACGGCACCAGGCCGAGCAGCCACTGCGCGGGCAAACTCTGTAGGCGATTGATCAGTGCATCGGCATATGCCGATTGTTCCCCCAGCAAATACATGACGGTCAGCGTCCGTTCAGTTCTTGTGGCGCGAGGAAATGGCTTCGAGCTGTTTGTTCAGGGCGTCCTTGCGTTCGGCGGGGATGTCGTTCCAGTGCACGTCCATCAGCGCGCCTTCGATCGCATACAGCAACACCTTCGATGCGCGAAACCCGCGGGTACGCACGGCCCGGTAGGCGTCCACCGCGCCCAGGCGACGCAAGTCCGAGGCGCTGTGGATGCCCACGGCATGCAGCCATTGCGCCGACGTCTTGCCAAGATTCTTCAGGTGTTGCAGTTCATCATTCATCAAGCCTCCTTGCGACGGCCGAATGGTGCGTGGGCGAGCTTCTCAGGAGTGTAGCCATCAGTAGGAAAAGCGTGGTTGTTTGGTCGGATTCGACGCAAATGCTTCTAAGAAAAGGAGCTTGAACGGGCTGCGAGCGCAGAAGGGAGGGAGAAAACACACATATCAATGTAGGAGTGAGCCTGCTCGCGATAGCGGGCTGGCAGGCACACATATGTTGAATGTTAAACCGCTATCGCGAGCAGGCTCACTCCTGCAGGGTAGGCGCTGGATGGTTATTTCAGCGGGTGCGATAACGCAGGCGCGTACCGAAATTCATCGACATCAGAATCTCGTCGGCACTCAGCTCCGGCGGGAAGTACGCCCCGGAAATCTGCGCGTGCGCCAGGCTGGCGCCTTCAAGCGACGCATTACGAAAATCGATGCCACGTAAATCGGCCGAGCGGAAATACGCGTCCCGGAAATCCACGCCATCGGCGTTCAATTCACGCAGGTCAAGGCCTCGGAAGTCGCCACCGACCATGTCGATCGGGCCGTCTTGCGGGCGCTCGTTGTTGAAACCTGTGATGTCATCCTTGTGCAGCAAGGCATACAGCGGGGAGTCGAGCAGTTTCGGCTGGCTCATGTCAGATCACCTGTTGGTTTTATGACGCCAGTATAGTGCCACTATTTGACGGCCGTGAAGCAAGCGAGGGCTTCACGGCCGAAATAGTTTCTTACAGGCCTGGCAGGCGCTGACGAATCTGCGCGACCACGGTGTCCAGCGTGCCGGATTCGTTGGTCTGCACGCGTTTGCTGCGCAGAATTTCTTCCGGCGTCAGCGCTTCACGATTGGCTTGCTGTGCTTCGATCACGGCCAGCGTGGCGTCGGACGGATCCTGTTTATCCGCCTGACGAATCGCCAGCCAGCTCTCGATCACCGCTTGTGGCGCGTTGCAGTCGAGGATCAGGAACGGTGTGCCGGTGGCTTCAGCAATTTTCGCCGCGTTGTCGCGTTGCTCGCGTTTAAGGTAAGTCGCGTCGATCACCACCGGGAAACCGGCGTGCAGAATGATTTCAGCAATTTCATGCAGGCGTGCGTAGGTCGCCACACTGGCGTCGGCGCTATAGATGCCGGCCTGCACGTCGTTGGCGACGGTTTGCTCACCGAACAGGCGCTTGCGTTCAACATCGGAACGCAGGCGGATCGCGCCCAGTGCTTCGACCAGGCGCATGGCCACGTGGCTCTTGCCGACCGCGGAAACGCCGTGGGTAATCGCCATGAAGCGCGAAGGAATGGTGCTGTAGCTTTCGGCCAGGTTGGCGTAGTTGCGGTACTGGCGCAGGGTGGTGGCGCGCTGCACTGGCGTCGCGTCCGCGGGCATGCTGAACAACGCAACCTTGGCGCGAACCAGTGCACGGTAGGCTTTATAGAAGTTCAGCACTTCGAGGCCTTGATAGTCGCCGGTCAATTCCAGGTATTGGCTGATGAAGCGGCGCGCCAGGGATTTCAGGCCACGGTCTTCAAGGTCCATCGCGAGGAAGCCGGTGTCGGCCCAGACGTCGGTGAAACGGAACGGTTCGTTGAACTCGATGCAGTCGAAGATCACCACTTTGCCGTCGATGACCGTGGCGTTGCCCAAGTGGATGTCGCCGTGGCATTCACGGGTAAAGCCTTCGGTTTTGCGCTGGGCGAACAGTGGCTTGAGACGTTCGAAGCTGCTTTCGGCCCAGGCTTTCAGTGCGTCGAGTTGCAGCAGATCGTTTTTGTCGCTGAGGAACGGCAGGATCTGCTCAAAGTTTTGCGACACCGGCGCCATCACGCTGTCCGGGGTACCGGCGTCGTGTTCGGCCGGGACTTTTGGCGCGGTGAGGTGGAAGCGGGCGATTTGCTCGGCCATCTCGTCGATGTGCTGGGTGGTGAGTTCGCCGTTGGCTTGCAAAGTGCTGAGCAGACCGGTCTGTGGGAATTGGCGCATTTTCAGCAGATATTCGATCGCCGGGCCTTCACCGCCGAGTTGCGGTGCTTCGACGCTGCCGGTCACTGGCAATACTTCCAGGTACAAATCGTCGGTCAGGCGCTGGTTCAGACGCAGTTCTTCTGCACAGAAATGTGCACGCGACTCGAGGCCGGTGAAGTCGAGGAAACCGAAATTGACCGGTTTCTTTACTTTATAAGCAAAGGGGCCGGTGAGGATCACCCACGAGATATGGGTTTCGATGACCTGAAACCCTTCGACAGGGTGCGGGTAGAGGGCCGGGTTTTGCAGGGCAGCGATCAGTGACTGGCTCACGGGCGATCCTTCAGAGAGGGGGGAAATTCAAGGCGGCCATTATGGCCGCTCGCCAGCCTGACGCAAACCTCGGAGCGCTCCTGTTGAGTATGAATAAAGTGCGTATAATCCGCCGCCATGACTCGAACTCGATCCCCCCGTACCAAGAAAAAACCACCTTCCAAGGGCCTTAGCCCGTGGTTGAGCTGGGCCATTAAACTCAGTCTGGTCGGCCTTGTCGTGCTGGCCGGCTTCGCCGTTTACCTCGATGCCGTGGTGCAGGAGAAGTTCTCCGGCAAGCGCTGGACCATCCCGGCGAAGGTCTACGCGCGGCCGCTTGAGCTGTTCGTCGGACAAAAGCTCAGCAAGGACGATTTCCTCACCGAACTCGATGCCCTTGGCTATCGCCGCGAAGCCGTGAGCAATGGTCCCGGCGCCGCAGCCGTCAACGGTAATACGGTCGATCTGAATACCCGTGGCTTCCAGTTCTATGAAGGCCTGGAGAAGCCGCAGCCGGTGCGCGTGCGTTTCTCCGGCGATTACGTGGCTGAGTTGTCGGCGACCAACGGTTCGAAACTGTCCGTGGTACGCCTTGAACCGTTGATGATCGGCGGCATTTATCCAAAGAATCTCGAAGACCGCATTCTGATCAAACTCGATCAGGTGCCGCCGTACCTGCTCGAGACCCTGGTCGCTGTAGAAGACCGCGATTACTACAGCCACTGGGGCGTGTCGCCGAAGTCGATTGCCCGGGCTATCTGGGTCAACACCTCTGGCGGCAAGATGACCCAGGGCGGCAGTACGCTGACCCAGCAGTTGGTGAAAAACTTCTACCTGACCAACGAACGCAGCCTGACCCGCAAGCTCACCGAAGCGATGATGGCGCTGTTGCTGGAAATGCATTACGACAAGAAAGAAATCCTTGAGGCCTACCTCAATGAAGTCTTCGTCGGGCAGGACGGTCAGCGCGCAGTGCACGGTTTCGGTCTGGCCAGCCAGTTCTTCTTCGGTCAGCCATTGTCCGAATTGAAACTGCATCAGGTCGCGTTACTGGTCGGTATGGTCAAAGGTCCGTCCTACTACAACCCGCGACGCAACCCGGAGCGCGCGTTGGAGCGGCGTAACCTGGTGCTCGACGTGCTTGAGCAGCAGGGCGTGGCGACGGCCGAGCAGGTCGAAGCAGCGAAGAAAATGCCGCTGGGCGTGACCACGCGCGGCAAGCTCGCCGACAGTTCCTTCCCGGGCTTTATCGATCTGGTCAAACGGCAGTTGCGCGAAGATTACCGCGACGAAGACTTGACCGAAGAAGGCCTGCGGATCTTCACCAGTTTCGACCCGATTCTGCAGATGAAGGCCGAAGCCTCGGTCAACGACACCTTCAAGCGTCTGTCCGGGCGCAAGGGCTCCGACGATGTCGAAGCAGCGATGGTCGTGACCAACCCGGAAACCGGCGAAGTGCAGGCGATGATCGGCAGCCGTCAGGCCAGTTTTGCCGGCTTCAACCGGGCACTCGATGCGGTGCGGCCGGTGGGTTCGTTGATCAAACCGGCGGTTTATCTCACCGCGCTGGAGAAACCGAGCCAGTACACGCTGACCAGTTGGCTGTCCGACGATCCGTTGTCGGTCAAAGGCGCGAACGGTCAGGTGTGGAAACCGCAGAATTATGATCGCCGCTCCCACGGCACGGTCTTCCTCTATCAGGGCCTGGCGCACTCCTACAACCTGTCGACCTCGCGTCTGGGTCTGGAAGTGGGCGTGCCGAATGTGTTGAAAACACTGGGTCGTCTGGGCGTTACGCGTGAATTCCCGGCCTTCCCGTCGATGCTGCTGGGTGCCGGCGGCATGACCCCGATCGAAGTGGCGACCATGTACCAGACCCTCGCCAACGGTGGTTTCAACACGCCGATGCGCGGGATTCGCAGCGTGCTGACCGCCGAGGGCGAACCGCTCAAGCGTTATCCGTTCCAGATCGAGCAGCGTTTCGACCCGGCGTCCATCTATCTGATCCAGAACGCCATGCAGCGCGTGATGCGTGAAGGTACCGGCAGTTCGGTTTATAACGTGCTGCCCAAGACCCTGACACTCGCCGGCAAGACCGGCACGAGTAACGATTCCCGTGACAGCTGGTTCGCCGGTTTCAGTCAGGACCTGCTGGCGGTGGTGTGGCTGGGCCGCGACGATAACGGCAAGACGCCGTTCACCGGGGCCACCGGCGCGTTGCAAGTCTGGACCAGTTTCATGCGCAAGGCTGATCCGCTGCCGCTGGACATGCCGCAGCCGGACAACATCGTCCAGGCCTGGGTCGATTCGCGCACCGGGCAGGGCTCCGATGCCAACTGCCCAGGGGCGGTACAGATGCCGTATATTCGCGGCAGCGAACCGCCACCCGGCGCCGCCTGTGCAAGCGAAACGCCTGCTTCCGGCGAGTCGGTGATGGATTGGGTCAAGGGCTGGATGAATTAAGCAAAGAGGGTTTCAAGTGAACAAGTGGTTGATTCCAGCGGTGACCGCCGTGGCTTTGCTCAGCGGCTGCTCTACCGTACAGCGTGGTTCGATCCCGGTGGTCGACTCCGGTACGGCTGTGTCCAACAGCGAACGTATTTCGGCCAATGGCGGTTTCCGTCAAACGACCGTAAAGCGTCCTGCGCAGGCTCAGGCTCAGACTCAAGCGATCCCGCAAGGCGATACCGGCGTGGTGGTGATGGTGCCGGGTGGCGGTGCCGCCGTGTCGACGCCGATCAGCTCTTCGCCTATCGAGTCGGGCCCGGCGTCCGGCGGTATCACCTCGGGGCCGTACACACCTCCGTCCGTTGAATCGGCACCGATCAATTCCGGCAGCTACAGCATGCCTTCGACGCCGAGCGGGATTCCTTCCGCCAGCAGTGGCGGCGGCTTGTCGGCAGACGAACAGCTGGACGGCCCGGTGCTCGCCTTGCTGACTACCGCTCAGCAGCAACAGGCGGGCGGCGACCTCAACGGCGCGTCTTCCAGCCTGGAACGTGCACAGCGCGTCGCTCCACGTGAGCCGCAAGTGCTTTATCGTCTGGCGCAAGTGCGCATGGCTCAAGGGGATGCGCCGCAAGCCGAGCAGTTCGCCCGTCGTGCGCTGACCATGGCCAACGGTCGCCCGGACCTGCAAGCCAGTCTGTGGGAAATCATCGCTCAGTCCCGCGAGAAACAAGGCGATTCCGCCGGCGCCGCTCAGGCCCGTCAGAAGGCCAAGGTTTCGCTGTGATGGATGCCCGTTTCCCGAAAATCGCCGATCAGTTGCTACTGATCGAGCGTGAATTGCGCACACAAGGCTGGTGGGACGAGGTATCGCCGTCGGCCGAAGCCCTGAGCAGTGTCGAGCCGTTTTCGGTCGATACGCTGGACTTCGAACAATGGCTGCAATGGATCTTCCTGCCGCGCATGAAGATGATCCTCGAACAGGATCTGCCGTTGCCGAATGCTTCGGGTATCCAGGAGATGGCAGAAATGGTCTTCGCCCAGCGCAACTTGGGTGGTAAGGATCGTCAACTGCAGGTGCTGCTCAAAGAGTTCGACCTGCTGATCACCGCCTCGCGCTAACCCCCGATCCTTTTCGGGGCGGACACCTTTCCCGGTAACCCCGATCCTGTCGGCGTGTACACCGGAAACTGTAGGAGCTGCCGAAGGCTGCGATCTTTTGATCTTGTTTTTAACACCAGGATCAAAGGATCGCAGCCTGCGGCAGCTCCTACAGGTGTCTACTCGCAATTCTGTGCGATTTGTTTCTGCGCTTCAGCGATGCGCTCCTGCCGCTGCGCGTCATCCAGCCGGCGTAACTGTCCCTCTACTTCCTCCCTCAAACGCGGATTGTTCTGCAATTGCGCCAGGTTCGTCCGCGCCTGCTCGCAAAACTGCTTGAGCTGCGCCTGCTGATCCGCGACCTGTTTCTTCACCTTGTCATCAATTGCCTTCTGATCACCGAGTACGCCACTGCCCGACATCGCCGCAGGTTTCGGCGGGGCCGGGGAGGGCCTCTGCACGGTAGTGGAAGATTGACCCGGTGGAGGCTGCGCATCGAAATGCGTAACCCCCTGTGCATCGACCCATTTGTAGATTTGAGCGGCCATGCACCATGGGCTGAGGCCGATCAGCAGAGTAAGGATGAGCGTTCGCATGCTGATTCCTTGGCAAAATTGCGCAATTGACACTAACAGAGTAGCGGTTTCCAGGTTTTTTCTTGCGTTCTCATGTGCTTACCCACAATTAACCACACAGACGACTTGACTTGGAGAGGGCGAAACAGAAGAATCGAAAGTCCGCTGTAGAGGGACTGCCAGAAGCAGACCCACTCGGTAGATCATGAGGCGCACATCCGCGCCGACCTGTTACACCCGCAACGCGTTACCTCGCGCTGGGTGGGAAAGGCCCGCAACACTTGGGACGATCCCAATACTTGCTCAGTCAGTGCTGACGTAGTCGGCGACCACCGTCGCTCATGCTCTGCCGAGAAGTAAACCTATTAAGACCCGCCCCTTTTTTGTGGACGGTATTCTGGCGTTTTAGAGGTGAACAACGTGGAGCTTTTATCTGGCGGTGAGATGCTCGTCCGCTTTTTGCGTGACGAAGGCGTCAAATATATCTACGGGTACCCGGGTGGTGCTCTCCTGCATGTTTACGATGCCCTGTTCAAAGAACCGGAAGTGAATCACATCCTGGTTCGTCACGAACAAGCGGCAACCCATATGGCTGACGGCTACGCCCGTGCCACCGGTAAAGCCGGCGTGGTATTGGTGACTTCCGGTCCAGGCGCCACAAACGCCATCACCGGTATCGCCACGGCCTATATGGATTCGATTCCAATGGTGATCATTTCCGGTCAGGTGCCAAGCACCATGGTCGGCACCGACGCGTTCCAGGAAACCGACATGATCGGCATCTCCCGGCCGATCGTGAAGCACAGCTTCATGATCAAGCACGCCTCGGAAATCCCGGAAGTCATGAAGAAGGCCTTCTACCTGGCGCAATCCGGTCGTCCGGGCCCGGTCGTGGTCGATATCCCGAAAGACATGACCAACCCGGCCGAGAAGTTCGAATACATCTTCCCGAAGAAAGCCAAGCTGCGTTCCTACAGCCCGGCCGTTCGCGGTCACTCCGGGCAAATCCGCAAGGCAGCAGAAATGCTTCTGGCGGCCAAGCGCCCAGTACTCTATTCCGGTGGCGGCGTGATTCTCGGCAACGGTTCCGCACCGCTGACCGAACTGGCAAAAATGCTTAACCTGCCCGTGACCAACACTTTGATGGGCCTGGGCGGTTTCCCCGGCACTGATCGTCAGTTCATCGGCATGCTCGGCATGCACGGCAGCTACACCGCCAACCTGGCGATGCACCACGCTGACGTGATCCTCGCTGTCGGCGCGCGTTTCGACGATCGCGTGATCAACGGCCCGGCGAAATTCTGCCCGAACGCCAAGATCATCCACATCGACATCGACCCGGCTTCGATTTCCAAAACCATCAAGGCCGACGTGCCTATCGTTGGTCCGGTTGAGAGCGTCCTGACCGAAATGGTCGCGATCCTCAAGGAAATCGGCGAGACCCCGAACAAGGAGTCCGTGGCCAGCTGGTGGAAGCAGGTGGATGAATGGCGCGGTGATCGCGGCCTGTTCCCTTACGACAAGGGCGACGGCAGCGTGATCAAGCCGCAGACCGTGATCGAAACCCTCTGCGAAGTGACCAAGGGCGATGCCTTCATCACTTCCGACGTCGGTCAGCACCAGATGTTCGCGGCGCAGTACTACACGTTCAACAAGCCGAATCGCTGGATCAACTCCGGTGGTCTGGGCACCATGGGCTTCGGTTTCCCGGCGGCCATGGGTATCAAATTGAGCTTCCCGGATGACGACGTTGCCTGCGTCACCGGCGAAGGCAGTATCCAGATGAACATCCAGGAACTGTCGACCTGCCTGCAATACGGTTTGCCAGTGAAAATCGTCATCCTCAACAACGGTGTTCTGGGGATGGTTCGTCAGTGGCAAGACATGAGCTACGGCAGCCGTCACTCGCACTCCTACATGGAATCGCTGCCTGACTTCGTCAAGTTGGCGGAAGCCTACGGCCACGTTGGCGTACGCATCACCGAATCGAAAGATCTGAAGTCGAAGATGGCAGAAGCGTTTGCCATGAAGGATCGTCTGGTGATCATCGACGTTTCGGTCGACACCAGCGAGCACGTCTATCCGATGCAGATCAAAGACGGCTCGATGCGCGACATGTGGCTGAGCAAGACGGAGCGTACTTAATCATGCGGCACATTATTTCCTTGCTTCTGGAAAACGAACCCGGCGCTTTGTCTCGCGTAGTCGGCCTGTTCTCGCAGCGCAACTACAACATCGAAAGCCTGACCGTGGCCCCGACCGAAGACCCGACCCTGTCGCGTCTGACGCTGACCACCGTTGGTCACGATGAAGTCATCGAGCAGATCACCAAAAACCTGAACAAGCTGATCGAAGTGGTCAAGCTGGTGGACCTGTCGGAAAGCGCTCACATCGAGCGCGAACTGATGCTGGTCAAGGTCAAGGCCACTGGCGCCCAACGCGCCGAGATCAAACGCACCACCGATATTTACCGTGGACAGATCGTCGACGTCAGCGCCAGCGTGTATACCGTTCAATTGACCGGTACCAGCGACAAGCTCGACAGCTTCATTCAGTCCATCGGCACCGCATCGATTCTGGAAACCGTCCGTAGTGGCGTAACCGGTATTGCCCGCGGCGACAAAGTACTCAGCATCTAAACCAAATTAGTGAATGGCCTGAACGGCCTGGATATATAGGGGAATTTCATGAAAGTTTATTACGAAAAAGACTGCGACCTGTCGATCATCCAGGGCAAGAAAGTTGCCATCATCGGTTACGGTTCCCAGGGCCACGCCCAAGCGTGCAACCTGAAAGATTCCGGTGTCGACGTTACCGTTGGTCTGCGTAAAGGTTCGGCCACTGTTGCCAAAGCTGAAGCTCACGGCCTGAAAGTGACCGACGTTGCTTCCGCTGTTGCGGCTGCCGACCTGGTCATGATCCTGACCCCGGACGAGTTCCAGTCGTCGCTGTACAAGAATGAAATCGAGCCGAACATCAAGAAAGGCGCCACCCTGGCCTTCTCCCACGGCTTCGCGATCCACTACAACCAGGTTGTTCCGCGTGCCGACCTCGACGTGATCATGATCGCGCCGAAAGCCCCGGGCCACACTGTACGTTCCGAGTTCGTGAAAGGCGGCGGTATCCCTGACCTGATCGCGATCTACCAGGACGCCTCGGGCAACGCCAAAAACGTTGCACTGTCCTACGCTGCTGGCGTTGGTGGCGGTCGTACCGGCATCATCGAAACCACCTTCAAGGACGAGACTGAAACCGACCTGTTCGGCGAACAAGCCGTACTGTGCGGCGGTACCGTTGAACTGGTTAAAGCCGGTTTCGAAACCCTGGTCGAAGCTGGCTACGCGCCGGAAATGGCCTACTTCGAATGCCTGCACGAACTGAAGCTGATCGTTGACCTCATGTACGAAGGCGGTATCGCCAACATGAACTACTCGATCTCCAACAACGCCGAATACGGCGAGTACGTGACTGGCCCGGAAGTCATCAACGCCGAGTCCCGTCAGGCCATGCGCAACGCCCTGAAACGTATTCAGGACGGCGAATACGCCAAAATGTTCATCAGCGAAGGCGCAACCGGCTACCCTTCGATGACCGCCAAGCGTCGTAACAACGCCGCTCACGGTATCGAAATCATCGGCGAGCAACTGCGTTCCATGATGCCGTGGATCGGTGCCAACAAGATCGTCGACAAAGCCAAAAACTAAGTCGTCGTCCTCTGTATGAAAAAACGCGGCCTCGGCCGCGTTTTTTCGTTTGAGCCGGTGGTTCTGGTATAAAGCTGCAGCGTTTGTGGCCGAACTGTCGTCCTCAGACACCTGTTGAATTTTCTCCAAACCGTTGCAAGGTAATGTCCATGAGCGAACGTCCCGAAGAGCCGAACAAGGCTTCTGACGCCGAAAGCCTGCTGCCCATCGATGAACACATCGAAGAAGGGCACGACGCAGAAGGTCGTAAAGTCCGGCATCGTGGTATCTATCTGCTGCCGAATCTGTTCACCACTGCAAACCTGTTTGCAGGGTTTTACTCCATCATCAACTCGATGAGCGCGCAGGCGGCATTGAGCGCGGGAGATTCCGCCAACGCGAGCAAGTATTTCGCCTTTGCCGCGATCGCGATTTTCGTCGCCATGGTGCTCGACGGCCTCGACGGCCGTGTGGCGCGCATGACCAATACGCAAAGTGCCTTCGGTGCCGAGTACGACTCGCTGTCGGACATGGTTGCGTTCGGTGTTGCACCGGCGTTACTGGCCTTCGGCTGGGCGCTGGGTGACATGGGCAAGGTCGGCTGGATGGTTGCCTTCATCTATGTCGCGGGCGCGGCATTGCGTCTGGCGCGTTTCAATACTCAGGTGGGTACGGCGGACAAGCGCTATTTCATCGGTCTGGCCAGTCCGGCAGCGGCCGGTGTTGTCGCGGGGATTGTCTGGGCGTTCAGCGATTACGGTATTCAGGGTTCGAAGATGTCTTTCCTGGTCGCGCTGATGGTCGCGGCTGCCGGCATGCTGATGGTGAGCAACATCAAGTACAACAGCTTCAAGGAGCTGGACTTGAAAGGGCGCGTGCCATTCGTGGCGATCCTTGCGGTAGTGCTGGTGTTCGCCGTGGTGTTCAGCGATCCACCGCGCATTCTGTTGCTGGTGTTCCTTGCCTACGCGGCGTCGGGCCCGGTGCAGTACCTGTTGCGCCTTCGTCGGCACAAAAAAGCCGAGTGATGTAATTTCCCGCATACTCCGCAGTCTATGGGTGCATCTGTCCTCCAAAGCTGCGGAGTTGTCATGCTGATCAAAATCCCCAAAGCGTCTGACTGTCATGAGTCGGATGTCACGCCTGAATCCATTTATATCTCGCGCCGCCAATTGCTCGGAGCCACTGCTGCCGGCATCGCCGCCAGTAGCCTGCCGCGTTGGGCCAATGCCGACGATGCTGCTCGGTATGCCGATGTTGAACCGGGCAAGGCGCCTGCCTGGTTCGCTGAAAAACTGCCTTCTACTAAATGGGGCGCGGTCAACGTCAAGGATGAGGCGGTTACACCTTATAAAGACGCGACCCACTACAACAACTTCTATGAGTTCGGTACCGACAAAGGCGATCCGGCGGCGAATGCTGGCTCGCTGAAAACCGAGCCCTGGAGTGTGGTGATAGACGGGGAGGTGGGTAAGCCCGGGCGATATGCGCTGGAAGACTTCATCAAGCCGTACCAGTTGGAGGAGCGTATCTATCGCCTGCGCTGTGTCGAGGCGTGGTCAATGGTGATCCCGTGGATCGGTTTTCCGATATCGGCTTTGCTCAAACAAGTTGAGCCGAATGCCAAGGCCAAGTACATCCGCTTTGAAACCTTGCAGGATCCCAAGAGCATGCCCGGCCAACGCTCCGGGTTTGCCTTGATCGATTGGCCTTATGTAGAGGGCTTGCGACTGGATGAAGCAATGAACCCATTGGCGATTCTGGCGGTGGGCATGTATGGCCGCGAGTTGCCGAATCAGAATGGCGCGCCGCTGCGTTTGGTGGTGCCGTGGAAGTATGGTTTCAAGAGCGTCAAATCCATCGTGCGTATCAGTCTGGTCAGCGAGCAGCCGAAAACAACCTGGCAAAGCATCGCGGCGGATGAATACGGCTTTTACGCGAATGTGAATCCAACAGTTGATCACCCGCGCTGGACGCAGGCGCGGGAGCGGCGCTTGCCGAACAGTCTGTTCAAGCCGAACGTGCGTGATACGCAGATGTTCAACGGCTACTCGGATGAAGTTGCTTCTTTATATACAGGGCTCGATCTGCGGAAGAACTACTGATGCGATTTCCGTTATGGCGTATTAGCGTTTTTATTGCGGCGGCAGTCTGGCCGATGCTCTGGTTGTATCAGGCGCTTGAGGATTTGCTCGGGCCGGATCCCGGCAAGGTATTGGTCGACCGCCTGGGACTGGGGACGTTAGTGCTGCTGTTGATCACCTTGAGCATGACGCCTCTGCAGAAACTCACCGGGTGGGCAGGGTGGATTGCTGTGCGCCGTCAGTTGGGGCTTTGGTGTTTCGCCTACGTGGTTTTGCATCTGTGCAGCTATATGGCGTTTATCCTCGGTTTCGATTGGTCGCAACTGGCGGTCGAGTTGCGCAAGCGGCCTTACATAATAGTAGGGGCGTTGGGCTTTCTCGGATTGTTGGCGCTCGCCGTGACGTCCAATCGCTACAGTCAGCGTCGTTTGGGCTCGCGCTGGAAGAAGCTGCATCGCCTGGCGTACGTGATTTTGGGTTTGGGTTTGCTGCATATGCTGTGGATCGTGCGCGCTGATCTTGAGGAATGGGCGATCTATGCCTTTATAGGTGCAGTGCTTATGCTGCTGCGTATACCGCCCGTGACGCGGCGTATCCCGCGTTTGCTGGCCAAAAAGCCGGTTTTGCAAGAAAAGCGAAATTAACGGTTGACGGCAGATCTCAGATGTCTATAATTCGCCCCACTTCCGGCGCAGTCGAAACGGAAAACTCCTTGAGATTCAATGAGTTATGTAGGTTTCGGCAGCAGGTGCTTCAGTTCATCGAAGCGCAGAAAGAAGTTGAAAAAGA
>NZ_RWIL01000073.1:0-1008 GCF_009764635.1 Pseudomonas sp. PB103
TGGACTTGCCCCTACAAAACCGGACACCAACTCCCCGTTAAATTGATGCAGCTGCCAAGCGCCTGAACTCCCTCGGTGAGCGATAGTTCAAAGCGCTGTGCGGATGCTGCTCGTTGTAATGCTCAAAGGCAATTGCCAGGTTACGTAGCGCCGTTTCTCGATCCGGCTTGGGCATGTGCGCCACATAATCCCGCTTGATCGTCTTCACGAAGCTCTCGGCCATGCCGTTGCTCTGCGGGCTGCGCACCGGTGTGGTCACTGGCTGCAAGCCGATCTGTCGAGCAAACAGGCGTGTCTGTTCAGCGGTGTACGCAGAGCCGTTGTCGCTTAGCCATTGAACTGGCGTGGCGGGCAGTTGATCACCAAAACGCTTCTCCACGCTTTCTAACATCAAGTCGCGGATATCATCGCCGCTGTACCCGGTCGGGCTCGCGACCCAGCCGATGGCTTCGCGATCACAGCAATCGAGGGCGAAGGTCACGCTCAGTTTGGCGCCGTCCTCACAACGGAACTCAAAGCCGTCCGAGCACCAACGCGTATCGCTGGTTTCCACCGCAATACGGCCCTCGTGCCGACGCGGCACGCCGGGCTGTTTGATCCGGCGTTCAAGCAGCAGATTGTGATCACGCATGACCCGGTAAACCCGTTTCACGTTGATCGCGGGCAGCGACCGCTTTTCACGTGCGCGACGCAGCAGTCCCCAGACGCGACGGTATCCATAGCTGGGCAGTTCGCTGACCTCTTGCTGGATTTCAGCGACCAGCTCTACATCGTTCACAGGCCTGCTTCGCCGTGTCTTGGGCGATACCGATTGCTTGATTCGAACCGTTAATTGCGAGCGCGCCACACCGAGACATTCGCTGACCAGCTTCACTGGTCGTCCCCCGGCAACAAGGGTGAGTGCGCAATCCATTTTCGCGACCGGGCGATCTCCACGGCCTCTTTGAGGATTTCCGCTTCCATCGTTTTCTTGCCCAACATCCGTTGCAGTTCACGGATCTGCTTGAG
>NZ_RWIL01000074.1:0-120976 GCF_009764635.1 Pseudomonas sp. PB103
TTTGAGCATTACAACGAGCAGCATCCGCACAGCGCTTTGAACTATCGCTCACCGAGGGAGTTCAGGCGCTTGGCAGCTGCATCAATTTAACGGGGAGTTGGTGTCCGGTTTTGTAGGGGCAAGTCCAAGTACTACCGTCGGCGCGGATCATGATCGAGCTAGACATCGTGAGGCTCAGTGTCACTCCTGACGTCGCCCAAGAGATTTCATCATGCCTGAGAGAAGCACTGGCTATTGGTGGTGATGAGGAAGGTGATCAAGCCGTAGGCGAAAATCGTCAGACTGGATTGTTCAAGGTTCGCAGATTGATTGGAATACGCGGCCTTCAATACTCGGCTTCTGGCGAGATTGCGTTTGAAGATGCGAGCGGAGACGTCTGTGAGGAGTCACCTTCAGGCACCACGTCAATCGTGGTCTGCACAATTGAGGGTGGGGGTTATGAGTTGGTATTTCCTTATATGTGTTACTCGTTCACTGAAGATGATGCGTTCTGGCTGAGCGAGGGCTTGCTTAGGGCCTGCCAAAAAATCGCGAAGCCTTAAATCGAGAGATTTTCCGCACAAAATGACTGCAATGACAGCGTCACGTGGTTGAACAGCTAGGAGCCAACTTCATCCATGCTACCCGTACGCAATCAAGGCAGGTCGTATGCGTTCGGCGCAGCAATGAGGAAAACGCCCGCAGCTGTTATGGAGCCTCTTTACAGAAGTCTGCGTGGGCCACAAAGAGGTGCTCGACTACCACTCACGCTAGAGCGTCAGCTCGTGAAATAAGCAAGAGCCTCGCTGGTGTTTGTCCTGTGGCGCAGGCGAGGATGACAAGCAGGTCAGCCTACGCTCGGTGAGGCTCCAAACTGGCTGGCCACCCGGTATCCCTATTTCTTAACCAGATCTTTGTACCGTTCTCGAGAGGCCAGAATCTGGTCTCTGAGCTCTTCAGGATCAATTTTCATGCCGCCCCGAGAGGTGGTCTGCAGCGTCTTCAGGCTGTTCACAGCTTCGATGAACTGTCGTTCTTCAGCCTGTATCCATTCAGGACGTTTGTCTTTCCAAAATGACCACGCCATTCGCTGAGCCTCGTTCCTTAGTGGATGAGGCTAGTATGTGGCAGCTGAAAGAAATGTCCAAGCTAGGTGGTGACCTTGGTCATTATGTAAGCGGAGCGCGCAGACCAGGAAGGTCGAAGGCATGAGGATGGAAGCCCGCAGGGCCAAGACCCGTCGATAGACGAGGCTTGGTTTACGACATCCATCCCCAGAGGGGCATGCCCGAAAAATAAAATCTAGGTTATCGAACCGCACGCTGTTCGTTCGTACGAGGAGCTACACCCATGGCGTAAAGATCATAAGTCTTTCGCAACAACAATTCGTCATCAGACGATACATGTGCGTGCGTAAAGACTGTCGACAAGAACCGCCTCCGTTCGCCATTGCCAATCTCAGACCAAACCCTTGGTTGCCCTTGAGCATCTGGGACTGCCAAGCGATCAAGAAGGTACTCCTCAAGGCTATGCAACCGCTGCAAGCCATCGATCAAAATATCGCTGCTCTCAGCCATTGCTCGCCCCGAACCCGAATCACACCAGTCATTAGTGAGATAGCTTCCGAGATCCCCTCCAGACCACACAGAAACGATGAACCGAGCCTTTTGACCTAGATTCCATACTACTGGGCGATGCCAAGACGGAACAGGAATGCCCATTACAAAATCCGCAGCCCAAGGGTACTTCTCGTGAGCAACAGATGGCTCGACCAAGTGTTTTTCCCAGCGAGAAACCAAGATATCAATCGGATACTGGTTGGTGCTGGTTGCCAAAATTTGACGAGGCATTCGGAGGTTTGGATCTGAAATTTCGTCATCCGCGTAGCGCTGAAACTTGGAAGTCATGAATGTCCTTGGAGGAGGGGAGTGCTAAAGGTGGACGAACCAATGGTGCGGATGAAATTACGCCGCCACTCATCAACGATTGAGATGATCAGTAAGTCACGCTCTGTTGAGATTTCGATCTGCTCACCATCAACGAGCGCTTGCGCATAGCCCTCAGCGAAGGCTGCAGCTCTGTCAAAGTCGGAAGGGGAGTCAGAGGACGCGATGTAGCTGACCAAGCGCTCCCACGCCCTGCGTTGACGATGACCCTGGATGGTCTCGGCAAACGGCACGGTGCCTTTCAGGGAGCGTGAAAATGCGATCGTTGGTAGGTTCAAAACCGGTTTCTCTAGATGTCATAGATATGAAAAACGGTTCGTTTTGAGAAACCTTGAGCCCGATCGGAATATTTTTTCGAAAGCTTCCCCATCCATGATGTAGAGGTTCTGTTTCACATCGCCGCTTCTCCAAAGGGAAGGCGGAAAGTCATCCTTCAGCTCTCGATAATTCAGTGAGTGCTGAGGCTAGCGCCGTCGCCTGCTGAGGCGTGAACCTAAAGCGCGACTCATCGATTTTGATAGAAATTACGCCATTGGATTCTGTATCCAGGAGAACTGCGTAGCTGTTGTCATCGTCTATGACTTCACCCTCGGCAGTGCCGGGCCGAGTGAAGATGGCGAGCCTCATTTCGTCCAAGTCACCCTCCGGCGAACCATCCTTGAACGTGAAGAATCTGTTCGGGGGCAGCTTTGTACTCATGGTTTCGATATTCCTCAGAAAATAAGTCGCATGACTATTTAAACGGAGGCGAAATTCGAAACTTGAGTGGAGTGTGAAAAAAGGACTCTGTCTGCAGAAAACTTTTACGCAGCACTAAAGTTTCGTTCGAAAAAATCCGTTTAAGTTTGTATTTCACGGAAAAGGGCTGTGTGGGAAATGATGAAAGAGCATGATTCTGCAGAAACTATTAGATTCAGGGCCGAGCGCGAATTTTTATCTCATGAAGACGAAGATGAAGACGAAGGTGAAGGTGAAGGTGAAGGTGAAGGTGAGGAAGCTAGGTGGTTCGAAGCATCTGTTGAACTCGCAAATAGCCACATAAAGCTCGTCCTAGACGGGTCTGAATATGACTTCACTGCTCAGCAATGCGGGGAGCTAGCTGATGGGCTGTCGACCTTGGTCAAAACGCTCTATCAACGGAGCGCAATCCTCACTGGTATCCCTAATCCGCTGATATTGGATTTTGGTAAGCTATTTCACCAACTGATTTTGTCTCGTACTCAGTCCACACAGCAGGATTGGTTGTGCAATCACGGGTACGACTTGGACGGAATGTTCTTTGGAGCATCTGGATCGTTTCGCTATCCAGATTCGCAAAGCTATTTTCAGCTTTTCATAGGGGTGAACGACGAGCTATTCGTACCGATCTTGGGGATCGAAGATAGGGTATTCAAGTTCAGCGTTGAGGACGCTTCGTGGTTGATTGAGCAGCTGTGCGTCGGAGGATACTTGCTAGCTCGCATTGAGAAGCCCTAGGAAGAGCACGCCTCTTCACGGTTAACTGTGGATGGCCAGTTGCTTTTGGGAAGCCACTTAACCCTGAATGGAGCAGTGCATAAACGCGTGCAGGGAGGATCAGCCTCCCACTCAATGCCATAGGCCATGGGGCAACAGGAGTGCGTGGGCGTAAAGGGTGGACGCCCGCAGGGCCAAGACGCCGGCGAAGCCAAAGCCTGGTGTTCGCTGGGCGCGCTCCAATTCCTGCTCACAACCGTGCATCACTTGCCCCTAGATTCGCTGAGATGATGAGCCTTGGTTTGGGTACACGTGCCGTCTTCTGTTTTCCGGCCCAAGCTGGAAGCCAATGGCTTAGGCTTGCCAGTTTGACAGTCCGATCATCCTTTCCTGTGGCAACGCTTTACCCGCGGTTTTGATAATCTCAAATACGCGCTTCAGCTCGGGATCATCGAGCGCTTCAAGCATCGAGCGCTTCTGAACGATCTGTTCCCGATACCTGCGCTGAGTGCTCAACTGGCTGAAGAGCTTTTCTAGGCATCGAGTCCCAGGAGCAAGATAATGACTGAAAAAGGGCAGGGTGGCTGCGATTGCCAGGCCCTCAGGATCATAGTCAGTGAACGCAATGACCGGCAGGCCCAAGTCTTTCAGGAGGCGATTCGCACTGTCTGTTTTGTAGCCGCCAGGTGCGCCACGGAAAACCACAAGGGGATTACCAAGCACCGACCCAAGGATTGGCGTCTGCTCGGTCAGCTCGAAATTTTCCCAGTTTTCAATCAAGAGTACCGACTCATGCCGGCAGTGCTCAGCGACCCACTGGCGATCAACATCCAGATTGGTGCCTGGCGGCAGCGCGTAGTGCATGCCCCCGAGCAACAAAGGTCGCCCGGGTAGAGACTTGATAGCGACCCGTAGTCCCCGGAGCCGTTTCTTGGAGTATTTTTCGTTCCCGCCATGCTGCACCGCCTCATGGCGTGATAGCCCATCCCACGCATCAGGGGGCGTTTCGGGATCAACCCCCCAAGTGTTCCGGATGACCACACCTATTCGTGCCTTATCGGCTTGAGTGAACTGCCACATTGCCCCAACCATCTGACCGATTCCGTATTCATCGCAGAGACCGTTTAGTTGTCGAGAGCGCTTGAAAAGATTCTTTTCCGATTGGTAGATATTGAGTAGTTTTTTCAGGCTAGCTAGCGCTTGCATACCATGACATCCGCGATGATGACGTTTCCACTGAGATGATCCTCGTCGTTGACGGCGACGGGATCGATGCGCAGGCGCCGCACTATCTGTGCGCTTGCCTTCATCTGCTTATCGAGTAAGGCCAGGAAACACATCATGCATGACTCCTGATCCAGCATTTGCGTTTCTGGGGCATACGCGAAATACCGAGCGGCCGACATTGGGTCTGTCGTGTGGGCTGCCTCGTTTAGCAATCGCTGGCTAACGACCACGAGCGGAGAACCCTTGATCAGCGCTGCTTTCGGAGGAGGCTCTGTGACAAGTGATCCAGGGCGGCGCTCTTTGGACGGTACCGCTACGGAGCGCTCAATGTTTCTGGCCAAGTCGGCGAGGCTGTCTCGAATCTCTTGCCTGCCAAAATCAATGTCCAATCGCAGCTTCATCGGCTCGTGCTGGTAGGCCCAGTCCGGTATTTCTGCATACTCATCCGCATCCCTTACCGCATATTCCGGGTGACGAAGCAGATGCATTTGCAACGCTCGCAATCGCCTGGCGCGCGGCTCGACCACACGCAGCTTGTGCAGATAGAGTTTCAATACCCGGGTGATGTCTGCAGTGGTGGATCGCCAGCTGGACAACCGATCGAGGATGTAGCTTTGGTATAGAGCTTCCAGTGCTTCGCGCTCACTGGAAGCTAGGCTTTCGAGCAAGGCGGCGTCCTCGAACTGGGAAAGCGCCTCGACGATGCGTTCCAATTGCTCCAGATAATGCAGGTTCTGTTTTTCTTTCTCGCGATAGGTACGCAGGTTGCCGAAGTTGTTTTCGGCAGCCGTGCGGACGTGAAGCAAGAAATCCTTCATCTCCTCTGAGATTTCGAAGAGGGTCAGATCAATTTCGTCCTGGAGCAGCATGACGTCTTCGCCGCGACCGTCAAAATACGCTTCGGAGAAATCCTCCAGAAGTTTATCGAGCCGACTAAGCTGCTTTCCGAAATCAGCTGACACCCCATAGTTACGGGATCGGTAGCTCGCCTCATTGAGCAGCCGGCTAACGGTCGGGGAGAGCCTGTAGGAGTCCTTAAGCGTTTCATTCAGTCGGATCGCACGGATCTGCTGCAACTGGCTCAGCGCTTTAGCATTATGCTCATCGCGCACGACGTGCCCACTCGCATACATGTGGGCGATGAGCTTACGCTGTGAATGCAACAGTTCCAGGTGGCCAATAACCCCCTCTTCAAGGGTACTCATGACACCACTCTCTTATCGAAATCCTTGTCGTCATCGGAAATCTGGTCGTGGAGCATCAGGTATTCGATGGCTTCCATCAGCCATTCAATGCGGCCGGTGAACACGTAAATTTCGGACTCCGGGTTAACCAACTGCAGATAACCTTCGTCCCGAAATCGCTTCACAATCTTGTTCAGACGCTCCCTGTCCGAACCGTCACGTGTCGAAATGTTGGTGTCCGATGCAATCTGTCTCAGCTGCTCACCAATTCCAGGATTGGCCGCGATCTTGGCCATCGTGCGGTTGAGGTCGAGCTTTTGGCCCGGAGACACCGCATCATCGTCGCCCTCAAGTCGCATCACCATTTCCAAGAAGGAAACCATGGGTCGAAGGATGTTCTTGAGCTCACTGAAGCGTTTCCTGGCAATCTTTTTGCCTTCCAGGTCGATATCCGCAGCGGCAGCAAAGTAAGCGCTGCCAGTGCGGGTCTGAGTCAATCTGAGATCGATGCGGCGGAGATAGTCGTCCACGTCGTCACGGTTCGTACGGGCGCTCGCTATCTGTGGGCTGCTGAGGAATTGGTAGCCCTCATAGTCCGTCACCTGGCAGATGAATTTGCCGGCTAGGAGATCGGTCACGATGCGTGCAAACGGACTCATCACATCTCCTCCAGTTCGACTTCAAGCGTTTCATCGGCCCGCAGGTCGTCTTCAACGACGAGCTCGCAATGCACGAGACGGCGTTCAGAGTCGAGCTTGTACTTGTTGGCAAACAATATGAGGGTTTCCGCGTCTGGGTCTGGAAACGCCGTGCACAAGGTGATGTGATTTTGCCCAAGGTAATTGCACAGGGAAATGATGTTCTCACCATCAATGGCCTTCAGCTCGTCCACGCACCAAGTCAACTGCACGGGCGCGGTTCCACGCACCTTTGAGATGAACCCGAGGAACAGGATGATCATCACCAGATAGGTCAGGCCATTGGAAGAGATGTTCTCCAGTTCGGCGCGATTGCGAAATTGCCTCAGGTTTCCGTTCTCTCTGACCGCACCACGGATGCTGACCAGTGATTTGAAATTTGCGTTGATACCGTTCTTGATGTCCCAAAGATTCAGGAGATCACGCAGGTGATCCACAGCATACTGCTCAGGCAAGTCACCATCCTTGAGCCATTGGTCACGGTCTTCGGTGATTTTCTTGATGATCGACCAGTAGTTCAAGTCTTCAACTGAGGAGACGATAGAGATCTGAAGATCGGTAAGACTGTCGAACACCTTCGAGCTGTGAGACAGATGACTCTGCATCGCGGTGTTGAATCGAGCCAGCTGATCGCTGAATTTCTTGAGTTCTCGATGCAGGCTCTGAATTTCACCAAAGATGGTACGCGCATCGGCAATGAGAAGCCGACGGCTCTGTTGGTGCTGATTGGTGAACCAATCCTCCACGATGCCCAGAACGTCACTGGGGGTAGGTTCACGCGGTAGCTCGTCCCTGAGATTCTTCAAGCGGTCGCTGAAGTAGCTGTCGGGCGGAGACAGCGGGATGGCACAGAACGCCCCTCGCATGCTTTTTATTTTGGCTCGCAGGGATGTCTCCGCGTCATGTTGCTCCTGGAAGCAGGCGCCTAACGCTGTGCGCAATGCATTGACCTGCCAAGCCACATCGAAGGATTCATAACGTTCGGTCGCCGTAAAATCTTTAAGCTGTTCCTGCAATGTGGCCTGAACCGCTAGGTGATCCTTTTGGAAATTGAAAGCTGCCGTCCGACAATCGCTGATTTGACGCTCGATCTCTCGCCTCGCGTACGTCCACTTTTCCTCAACCGCAGAATGCTGGAAGGTAAGCTGCTCATGAAGAGCTTGTTGCTGGGCGAGCAGATCCTGAATTGCCGGAATATCGGGTTCTACAACTGCTTGCCAGTGCTGCCACTGATTAAGCAGTTCTGTCCAGTTACTGATCCTCTGTAGCTCGTCTCTGAGTTGTTGGCTCTGACTTCTGAGGGCATTTACCACTCCGACATCTGCGCCTCGTTCGGACAACGCAGCGTCTTGCTGCATCCTCAATGCACTTATTGCATTCTGCGTGGCAGCTTTATGCTCGGCGATAGCTGTCTTGATTTGCTCGGTGGAGAGCGCAAAACGAGTGTCGATTGCCTTGCGCTTAGCTGCACCCAGCTCAGACAGTTCCAAGTGATGCTGTAGTCGACGGCCATTGAACTCAGTCTGCGCCCCCAGGGCCATCGACAGCTGAGCTCGCGTTGTACTAAGTGTGTTCTCTGCTTCCGATACCGCTGCATCACGCTTGCGTTTGATTTCCTTGCGGATGTCGCGGATCTCCGTCTCCAAGGCACTGTGATCGTTGTGGGCTCTGCCTTGGGCAGAGCGCGCCAACGTCAGGTCGGTACTGGCCGCTTTAATCGTATCGCGCATTTCCCGCTGCTGAGCAATTGCTGTATCAAGCTGATCCTGCAGCATGTCGCGCTCAGAGATCGCATCGGTGAGCATCTCTTGTAGCAAGGTGTCATCCGCTTCATCGGCTGGCGCCACGAAGTCCAACTCAAGTGCCACCCCATATAGGCTTTGGCTCAGATCCACCGCCTGCGGATGCAGGTCAGTGCGATGGAGCAATTCGGGGTTGATCACTTTAGCGATGTGAACGCCCCAGTCCGTGCGGGTGGATCTGAGGAAATGTAGCAAGCTGTCTGGATCGGGCGCATGAGAACGCTGTATACCCTGAATCTTGTCCTGCTGGGCAGCAAGAGCGCTGGTAGTGACTTGAATGCGCTGGTCGAGCGTGGCGGACTCTCTTTGAAGTTTTTCAACAGCGCGCTCTTTGATATTGGCGTTTTTTTCGGCGCTGCTAAGTGTGGTGGCTACCTGCTGGACAGCGTCCTGTTTGATTTCAATGGCATTATCGAGCAGCGGGTCACCCGGAGGGTTGCTGACACGTTCCTGATCCCGACCGACCTTTTGTCTCAGGTCATCGATTTGCGCCTGAAGGCGATCCTGCTCGGCTTCACATGACGAATCGTAAAAGCGCTTCTCCTCGTCAGCTTGTTTGGCCACTTCGTCGAGCGCTCCCCGGTGCTCAACGTGCTGTTCTGAAATCTTGCTGAGTGCGGCTGAGTGGTACATTTGGTGCAGGCGTTCCTCCTCATTGACCGCGGCGTCGTACTGGGTCTGGATATCCGAAGCAGCACCCAGCGCAAGCCTGTATTGCTCATCGATACGGCGCAACTCATCGACAAGCACTTCCCGCTTGGCTGCTCGGCTACGTTTGTCCTCGACGTCTGCGGCAGCAAATGCCTGTCGCTGATCCTCTATGCGTTGAAGATCTTTCTCGCACTGTCCCACCTGATGATGAGCGTCTGAAATCTTGCGGATAAATTCTCCCGCCGTGACCTCGTGCTCCTCTTTACGATGGCCGAGGAATTTTTCAAGGTTTTCCCGCTCACTGTCTTTGGCAGCCTGGCTGAACTCAAGGTGCTCACGCAGGATCAGAAATTTTTCTTTGAATTCTCCAATGCGCTCGACGGTGGCGTTCAGATCCTCCCGGACTTTCACCGCGCCAGCTACTTCATTCTCGATAGTCATGATCTGCTGGTACGCATTGTAATCTCGGGGCCAGTTCTCAACCCGCGCACGGTCTGTTTGAATACCAGTAGAGGGTTTACCAAAAACCCAGTCGGCCACGACCTGCTGAAGATCATCGAAATTCGCCTCTCGAGAGAACATACCTTTCGTGAGCTTTTCCAGGTGACGCAGGGGGCGGTTGTACGAGGTAAACCCATACTCTGCTGATAAGCCCGCAAGATATCTGCGCTGAGTGCTATCAACGTGGTGAGGCTGCCAACCCTGAATGATGCAGCGGTATTCGAGGTAGGTCTCGATCTGCTTGTCAGCACAGGAAATCCTGAGTTCGGTAAGCCGCCGTCTGAAATCCCTGTTCAGGATGAACTGGTTATCATCGGACACAAACAACTCTCGGCGAAATTCGCTTTTGACGAACCGGAATCGCACACGGTCTGCGGTTGTGTTGCTATAGGCCACTACCAGCCGGCGGCTTCCGTCGGGGACTTGATACTCATAGACGATGTATGAAGTCTGATTGGGAAGGTAGTAATCAATGAAGGAATCTTTCCCCTTGGAAACTACATCGGTCGGCTCGACACCTGAGAACATCAGTGCCAGCGCAAGAAGCGATGTCTTTCCTTGCCCGTTACGCCCCGTCAGTGCTACACCACCGTCGACAGCCATCTTCTGAACACGACCCTTCGATAACGAGTCCACAAGATGAATGCTCAACAACCTATACAAGGCCTCTGGTAGCTGGTCGCTTACCTCGCTCGGCGTCGCTGCTTCCAGTTCGTCGATCGAGGTCAATTCGTCCTGAGAGGAGAACAGACTTGGAGTGTGTTGATCAGCTGGCATGTAATGTCCTTATAGCCTTCAAAAGCTGTCCTAGCGTCGGCTTACCTACTTTCCAATATTGGAAAAAGGGCCCCTAAACCGAAGGCTGGAATGCTCTTACCTTCGTCACGTTTTTTTGCAGGAACCAGCTTGATATTGGTAGTGGTCGTATGGAGCGATGCGGCCGATGCCCCGCGGGACTTGAAGACTGACTGCGACAACTCTGTATATGCTTACTCCTATCGACGCTGCGACGGAAGGGGGCATAGGAGAAGGGGGGCAGTCAAAGGCAGCGCACCCGAGAGCACGTGGGCGTTTGTACAGAGTCCCACTTGGTAGCTAACTTTCAGAGATGCTAATCCCTGCAAACTCTCCCGAGGGCCCATCGATTGTGCGTAGAAGATCAGTCTTGGCTATTTTGGGCAGGGAGGTGGCAAATAGCAATTACCCTGTCGTCATCCTATGTCACGCTTGTCTCACGTCTAGAAACGACATTCGCAACTTAGGATCCAGTTCGGGCTGTGTCGGCACGAATCGCCAAACTTTCGAATGACCTGCCTGCGTCAACGTACCGAAGCGTCGACTTCATATCCTTCCAACCTACGTGGTTAATAAGCCTTTTAATGTCCCATCCATTGGCGGCGCCGAGGTCGCGAAGCCTCGCATCATCGAGTGGCTGCTACAGCTCAGCTGGCAATCCCTCTTCTTTGAGAATGCGGCGCATTACGGGTATCAAGCTATGCGGCTGCATGGCTTTGCCCGAAAGATTCACCCAGCGATCAATCCGCTGGAACACCGGGCCTTTCGCGATCCCGGCAACGTTTAACCAGTTGATATGGGCCTCCAGTCCAGTTGCTGCCATCAGTCCTTTGAGAGCCGGATAAGGAACCGTTTGGTATGTCGCTGCGTCACGACTCCCGACAAGCGATCCGCCTGATCGAGTAGCCTTCTGCGGGGTTTCGTGGCATATAGCTAGCACACTCAGGGAGGGTGCCGGCCATGATGGCGCTGTAAAAACTCGCTCCCTGCCACTGAACCAGGATGGGGACAGCGCTGTGTACCTTTCGGCATTGAAAATCGAAAACTTCCGCCAGTTCGGCCATGGCGATCATGCGTTGAACATCCAGTTCAACGAAGGCGTGACTGCACTCGTCGGCGAAAACGACGCAGGCAAAACCGCGGTCATCGATGCGATCCGTTACGTGTTGCAAACACGGGATGCCGAGTACCTTCGGTTGCAGATTGAAGACTTCCACATCGCCAGCGTTGGCACTCAAGCGGAGACCATCACGCTCAGGTGCACCTTGGAAGGACTCAGCCCTTCGGAACTAGGTGCTTTCGCTGAGTACGTGACCTACACCAATGGCATGGGTCGCCTGTATGTGCATTGGTCAGCTCGCCGCGTTGTTGCCTCGGCCTCGACCCGCAAATGGGTGGATATCTCGGTTCGCTCTGGGGAAAAAGGCGAAGGCCCGTCTCTGGACATGGGCGTAAGACAACTGCTCGCCACTGCGTACCTCAAACCGCTGCGCGACGCAGAGCGGGAGATGTCCCCAGGCCGGAATTCCAGGCTTTCCCAGGTATTGAGCAGTTTCCCTAATATTGATGCAGGCAACACGTTTGATCCCGCAACCCTCCCCACCGACCTCACGGATGCAGAAGCACTCAGCATTGCCGGCATGGGTGATTTCCTCCGCCACCTAGTGAACTCTCACGGCGCTATTGTCTCCGCTCAGAAGGAGATCAACGACACATACCTTCGCCCGCTGTCACTGGCTGGACAGCCCCTTACGAGTCGCATCGGCTTCGGGGAAGCCGGAACTGATCCCGCCAAGCTCAAGCAAATCCTGGAGCGATTGGAGCTCGGGCTGTTGGATCATGCCACTGGAGAGGCGCGAGGCATCTACGGGCTGGGCTCCAACAACGTGTTGTTCATGGCCTGCGAACTACTGCTCCTCGGCAAAGAACCTGACGGACTGCCGCTGCTTCTCATTGAAGAACCGGAAGCGCATCTGCACCCGCAACGTCAGCTCCAGTTGATGGAGTTTCTCGAAGCCGCGGCGAAGCCCTCTGCGGGGTTGAGGCCGGTTCAGGTCATCCTGAGCACCCATAGCCCCAACCTGAGCTCAAAGATACCGCTGCAGAACATAGTGTTAATGCAACGGCAACGGGCCTTCTCGCTCGCCGAGAGTCAGACCTGCTTGGCGCCTAATGATTATCGCTTCCTTAGCAGGTTCTTGGACGTTTCCAAGGCGGGGCTGTTCTTTGCGAAGGGCTTGCTTGTTGTCGAAGGTGATGCGGAAGCCATACTGCTGCCTTCACTGGCACGTCGTTTGGGTAAGGATCTCACCAAGCACGGCGTATCAATCATCAATGTGGGCGGTGTAGGGCTTCGGCGTTATTCAAAAGTCCTGCAGCGTAAGGATACTTCCAAGGGCGAGATCACCGTGCCCACTGCGTGCGTTACTGACATGGATGTAATGCCGGACTGCGCGCCTGAGATTCGGGGGCTGAAGGGCGTGAAGGGGATGGACTGGCCAGACATCGCCAAGCGGCGCTGGCGCGCCATAAAAGACTTTGGTTCCACTCCGGAGGACATCAAAAAAGGCCTGAAGGAACATCGCGAGAAACGCGCCGAGAGCGATGGGCAATGTGTCCGTACATTCGTTGCCGACCACTGGACGCTCGAATACGACCTGGCGTTTAAAGGGCTCTCGAAGGAAGTTCATCATGCCGCGTTCTTCGCCATCTATGAGGAAAAGATCGACGACTGCACGGAAACTAAAGCTAGCCTGCTGAAGAAGGCGCAGACAGCCTTGGATAAGATCCAGACGGCCCATGCCACCGAGGAAGCCCGTTGCTCCGCGATTTATAAACTGTTCAATAGGGCGTCAAAAGCAATCGCCGCCCAGCACCTGATCGACTTTATCGATCTGCGATTCGAAAACGGCTCCCTGGATGCCACGACACTACGGGGGCTGTTGCCAACTTATATTGTTCACGCGATTGAGTACGCAACCGGCGGGGCAGCACTGACCACAACCAGTCTCACTCATTCCGTGATGATGCCTGCAGCACCGGCAGGATCCGCTGATCCTCTTGAAGAGGTCGCCGAATGACGCTAAACCAACTGGTTGCTCCCATCACTGACGCCGATGTGGACTGGGTCATTGAGCTGATGGGGCTGGAAACGCTGGACGAGCCCCGTCGGAATTTCTTGAAATCTATGGACACGGTAGATGTGGCGGCTTGTCCTGGGAGCGGGAAGACGACCCTGGTCGTCGCAAAGCTTGCGATTCTGGCTCGCCATTGGAAGAGCCGTATGCAGGGTATATGCGTGCTTTCGCACACCAACGCGGCTCGGGAGGAGATCGAGAAACGCCTTGGTGGCACCGAGGTGGGTCAACGGCTACTGCGTTTTCCTCACTACATCGACACCATCCATGGCTTCACCGGCCGATTCCTTGCATCTCCATGGTTACGCTCGAAAGGGATTGAACTGCAGGCCATCGACGATGAGGCCACGCACAAGGCTCGGCGAAGGGAACTGACGAACAAGGAGCACTTTAGCGCACTGGCTGCCTTCGAGAAAAAATTCAAAAGCCTTCTAAGCCTGAGAGTCCGATCTGCCGATTTCGACCGTCCACTTGGCGATGAAGATATTGGGTTTGCACCACACACGGCTACTTACAAGAGTGTGGTGAAATCGCTGAGCGGCGCGGCCAAATCCGGTTACTTCTGCTTCGATGAAGTGTTCGTACTAGGCCACGCATTGCTCGATCAGGAGCCGACCGTAGGCCGCGCATTGCGCCTGCGTTTCCCATGCGTGTTGATCGATGAGATGCAGGACACGCAGCCTGATCAGGCGGGAGTGCTTCAACGGGTCTTTCCCAACGACGATCCAGATGTACGCGTCATTCGCGTCGGCGATCCGAACCAAGAGATCTTTGAGAAGAAGACGCCATTGCAGGATCCCTTCCCAGACCCGGGGCGTCAGTTGGAAATCGCCAGCAGTTTCCGGTTTGATCAGGCCATTGCATCGATCGCCAACCCGTTCGCGTATGTCCCCATCACGAACGGACTGATTGGGCTTCGGGCTTCGCGTAACTCAGACACTATCCCTAACACGATCATCGTCTTCCCTGATGACGATGCAACTGGTGTTTTGGATGAGTTCGGAAAGCTAGTGCTGAAGCATCTGCCGGCGGAAAGCTGTAAGGCTGGTGTGTTCGCCGTCGGTGCTGTGCACCGGCTTGAGAACTACAAGGCTAACCAGTACCCAAAAGCCTTGGAGCATTACTGGCCATCCTATCGGTCTGATACTACCAAGACGTCGTTCAAGCCCCGTACCTTCGCTGAAGGTGCACACATTGCCCGGCGTTACGCGATGCGAGAGCCCACAGCTGCTTCCGCGGTTGAGTTGCTGGCTTCGTGTCTGGTGAACCTCGGTACGCTGGCCTTTCCTGGAAACATGGTGAAGCTGAAGGGCAGACATCAAGCCGATGTGGGCGAGAAGCTCAACGCCAAGCCACAAGCACTTGCCCAGTATCGAGAGTGCCTCCAACTGATCCTGTTCGTGCCGACTGAAATGACTCAGCAAGACTGGATCAAAGTCATCGCTCCCAAACTCTTGCTGCTGGCAGCTGCGCTTCATGATTCCGAGGGCGTGGCTGTAGACCTGCCGGCTCACCAGTATCTTGCTTGGGACACTGCGCCCGCAGCCACTGAAGCCGGGGAAAGCGGCGGTTCACTGATCAACACCTACCGATTCCAGGATGGCCCCGATGGCGTCGATATCCGGATGTCATCCATCCATTCGGAAAAGGGCAAAACCCACGCCGCAACGTTGATCCTAGAGACTTTTAGGAAGACCCACTTCATTCAGAAGCTCATGCCGTGGCTTGAGGGCAAGACGACAGCGGCCAAGAGGCCCCAAGAAACAGCGAAGAAAGACATGATGTTGATGTACGTGGGGATGACCCGACCGTCGCATATGCTGTGCTTGGCCGTACGTAAGAGTTCATTGGGGGAGGGCGCCGCTGGCGAAAAGCGAAGGACTGCACTGAAAGCGGCTGGGTGGTCGATGTTGGAGCTCGCGACCTAGATAGGGCTCATCGGAATAGACCACGACTTTAGGCCACAAGGCCGCTCCTAATCGCTTTGTAGCATTACGAACATCCCAAACACCTATAGACCTGACTGTGCATTAGAAGGAAAGACCAATGCTGATCACATCCGCAACTCCGCAGGAACTCATTGACTGGTTCCATGCCAAGCAAGAAAAACAGCGAATCATGTGCGTCATGCTGGCGCCGGAATTGGAAGACCAGCAAAAGTTGAAGGACTTGATCCTGGGCTTTTCAGCTGCAGACGCGGTGCTCGGTGGCGAGGTAGCCTTCATTCTGCTCGATTCCACTGGAGGTTCAGCGGTAGGGCTTGACCGGGGTCTTGGTGAGGTAGGGGCGTTTTCAGGAGTGGCTTTCCCCTTACGGGATACCACGAGCTTTCGAGATCTCACTGATGAGTGGGAACACCATCGTGATCATGTAGCAAAGACATCAGCAAGAGGTATGGCCCGGTTCGTTCCGGACTTCATGCAGATTTTCAACGTGGAACCCGCCGACCTCCCATGCCTCTGCTTGGTCGTGCATGGAGTGGATGAGTCCATTGTCCTTTCTTTAGACAAGGAGTGGACAACAGAGCATCTCAAAGAGCTCCTGCAGAAAATCCGCAAGATTGTGGATGGCACGCCTAATTTCAAAAAAGAAATTTCGAGTATGGCAGGCCTGCTGCCTAAGTCCTTGGAGCGAATCCAAGATCACGTCAACAGCATCGGTGCAAAGACGAGCCAGATCTCTAAAATCTTGGATCAGATGCTTCGACGGCATGATGGTAGTGATGAAGATCGTCGGATGGTGGTGTCTTACGTGGCTCAAGGCTGCCAGGGCCGAAAGATACTCGAAGATGTCCTAGCGCGATTCTCCTTCAAAGAATCTGAGAAATTTCTCAGAGACGAGCAAATCTCGCGCCTGTTGAGGCTGTCGGATGAGCTGGACAGCCGTCGAGCACCACTGATTGAGCTACAACGTGGTGGGCTCTTTATCCCATCGGTGACCGAACAGGCTCAGCATTGGATTGAAAGCCGCGACAAACTGTTCGGAGAACTTGAAAGCCTTTTGCCGGGTAAACAAATAGCGACTACCCGGATCAACCGAAATCAGCTGACCCTCATCAAATCGGCCCTAGAACTGGTGAACACCTCGGGTGAGGTAGTGGGCAAGGCGGTCGGGGCGTATGAGTGGATCATTAAGCTGATGGGGAAGGGTGGCTAGCATCGACTACACGACTGGTTCGCAAGTAATGCTTACCAGCATTTCCTGAGCGTTCGAGGCCTGGCTTACTAACCACCGCAGCCCCGACTTGGCAACCGCCGTACGGATAGAAGTTCTCAGGGGGCGCTCGCTATTTGTCGTATTTGGGAGGCAGAGGGTAGTCGTAGTTCACGTTGATCATGTCGAGGTTTTTCAGATCGAAATTTGCATAGTTATGTCCATCCCGTGGGCTGGCCATAAAGCCACCATATACCTGAACGACTAGGGCGGGCTCACCAGTATGCTGCGTACGTTGATCGTATCTTTTCCTCGCGTCGCTATGCTGGCCTGTATGCGTTGATGGGCGGACTTGCAACGACCACGATGACCGCCACAGCAACCAAGATGGGGCGGGCTTCGGCCGCTGTGAGAGAATTGCTGGCTACGGGTACCGCTACCGTCGCCGACAGCAGTGTTTAATAACTTCCTCTAGAATCGAGATTATGAAACGTAAGTTCCTTACAGAATACGCAATTTGCTATATGAATAGTCTAACCGGAATAATCACTGCGGATCAGCTGATGAGTGGCGGAACTCTTCCTCCGGAGGAAGAGCAGCGTCTGTCGAACTGTCACATTTATGCGATTGCAGCGCGCCCATCTGTGAAATTCAAGCCGGAGTCCTTAAAACACCAAAACGAAAAATTCTCGGGCACCTTAACTTACAGAGTTGAAGGCAAAGAATGTGAGTTTGAGTTTGGCAATTATAGCTGGGAATTGGAGGCTGGCGCAGTCAAACTAGATTGCCCGTATCCGCACCTGGTAGTTAATGCGTTGACTCCGGAGGGCAAGGTTACGACTCATATGCCGGCTAACATAATGGCTATGTTAAGAGCGCGAAGCGATACACAGCGTCATGATCTTAATGCTTTTCAAGTTCTCTATATAGGGCAGGCCATTGGGGATGGCAGCCGCAATGCGGTCGATCGGCTGAGCAGCCATTCAACCCTCCAGCGGATATTGGCCCGCGCCCCCTATGATCACCCCGACCAAGAGATTGTGCTTTTCATGTATGAGTTCGGCCACACTAAAATAATGTCCTCAATGGATGGGCGGGCGGTAGGCGCAATAGCTGATGACGAAAATGACGCTCGGTTTGCTAACGCCGTTAAAAATCCCCCTAAGAAAAAACAGTCAGTCGGGATGATTGAGGCTGCCTTAATTCGATATTTTCAGCCTGAATACAATGATAAATTCAAGATCAAATTCCCATCCACCAAACTTAAGACGCTAAAATCATGCTATGACTTGGATATCTCCGCATTGACGGTCGAGCTCGACTCGAGTGAAGTTGGCGTATTTATGTGGTCGTCAAGCGTATCGATCTCAAATCATCACACAATGAGTTTCGATCTCGTCGCACCGTTAAAGAGGGCCTCGTTTTTTAATGCCACTGGAATCAAAGAAATGCCAGGAATAATCAAAGCAACTTTATAAAAGGCCACGGCAGTGATGCTCAATACCTAGTCAGCCGTCCGAAGGCATTTTCGGAAACCAATAATTCCTGAATGCTTATGGCGCCTGGGCTGGATGCCAATCCGCTCGCGTCAGGGTGGCGATTGCTTGGTTAGTTTTGTATGCGTCAGAGTTCAATCGTCTTCAATCGCGAGGGGTTAGTGCTTGCGGCTAACCCTCCAAACGACATGCCCGCGTCAACATACCGAAGCGCCGACTTCATATCCTTCCAGCCCACATAGCTCATCAATCCCTTGATGTCCCATCCATTGGCGGACGCCCAGGTCGCGAAGCCGCGCCGCATTGAGTGGCTGCTATACAGCTCCGATGGCAATCCTGCCTCTTTGAAAATTCGGCGCAGCACAGGAATCAGGCTATGAGGTTGCATGGCTTTACCTGACAGATTGCCCCAGCGATCAATCCGCTGGAATACCGGGCCTTTCGCGATACCGGCAACTGTTATCCAGTTGAAGTAGGCCTCTACGGGGCAGAGCATGGTGAGGGCCGGCGTCTGGAACGTGGTTCCTTCATGCTGGCGATCACCCTTGGTGTAGGGTAGAAAAAAGGTAATTCCTTCACCACTTATGGCTTGGGTATCCTCGACCGTTAGCCTTGCCAACTCATCGCCACGAAAGCCACGCCAAAACCCAATCAAGATAATCGCCACCGAGCGACGATGACGCACTAGCGATTTGTAATCACCCCGTTCACTCGCGGCTGCAGCTTCCCCTTCTAGCCATGTGACTGCTTGCTCTAGATGCTTCAGCAGCAGTGGGGCGGCCTGCTTCACCTTTGCAGGGTGCACGACCCTGATGCCCTTGATCATCTGGCGAACATCAGGCGTCTTGGTTGGATCAGGAAAACCTTGGGTGATGTGCCATTGGGCAAGGGCCGCCAAGCGCTGCTTCAGAGTGTTGATGGAGAGTTTGTCGGCGTACTCCGCCAAGTAGCGAACGACGCCCGCTCCGGTCGTGGGTAGGTACCCGCCCCAAGTCACTTCGAAGTGCTCGATCGCCGCCCGGTAACTCTTTCGCGTGTTCTCCCGGGTACCGGCCCTGAGGTACCGATCTGCCTTTTCCATCGTGCTTTGCCTTCAAAATCGGAGCGTTATGCTTTCCCAATGCCACTAGGAGGTTTTCTGGGCGCAAGAAAGTATCAAGAAGCCATAAAGCACTATTATAGCTTTTTAATTATTGGACTTTACATCCAAAAAATTGGTGATAGCGTGTCACGTAATTACATGACACGTAACACAGCACGAAATCGTAGGAGTTCACATGGCTCGTGGCGGCATTAACAAGGCGGTGGTGCAAAAAGCAAGGCAGTCTCTGCTCGCTAGGGGCACATACCCAAGCATCGATGCCGTGCGTGTGGAACTGGGGAATACCGGGTCGAAGACAACCATTGCCCGGTACCTGAAGGAGATCGAATCCTACGATCCACGCCCACTATCGTCCCGCGAACGCATGGGTGAAGAACTTTCGGCAATGGTGGAAAGCCTTCTGGATCGACTCATAGAGGAGGGTAACGAGTCGATCGAACAGTCCCGATCAGCCTTTGATATTGAGCGTGTAGAGCTCCAGGGGCAGATCGACAGCCTGCAAACTGAACTGACCGCAGCGCGTAGGCAGCTCGACACTCAGCAAGCAGCGATTGAGGCTCAAACTGCTGACTTAAAAACCACGCAGTCCTCACTCCAGGCAGAGCTGACACGCAATGCCGGACTTAATCAACGCTGTACTGACCTAGAAGCCTTGGTCAGTGACCGGGATAAACAGATCCACTCCCTAGAGGAAAAGCATGTTCACGCGCGCGGGGCATTGGAGCACTACCGGGAGTCTGTGAAAGAGCAGCGTGAACAAGATCAACGACGGCATGAATCCCAACTCCACGAGGCCCAAGTGGAGAAGCGCAAGCTGCAGGAAACGTTGGTGCTGAAACAGGATGACCTAACTCGTTTAAATCGTGACAACGAGCGGTTGCTTGGAGAGTCCAGGCAGCAGGTGAAACTGCTACACGGCCATGAGGCGCACATACAGACACTGACTGGCGAGATCCAAGGTCTGAAACTGGCGGAGGCGAGATCCGCCGGAGTTGCTGAGCAGCTCCAGGAACAGATCGCCACGCTTCGACAAGACGCCGCGGCACTGAATGAAGCAGCAGCCAAGAGCGGCGAGCGCGAGCTGGAGGCAAGACTGCTGCTTGTTGCTGCCCAATCGGAGAATGAGCGACTCCGGCGATTGCAGGCTACCGAGGCTGAGACAGATGGAAGCGATTCGAACACCACATTTGCGCCTGCATCCGAGAAGCCAAAGACAGCACCCACAAAACCTTCGAGGAAGTGACCATGAACAAAGCCCCGCTCAAACCGATAGGCCCTAATGAAGAATGCTCCGCGCTTCAGTGGGCTCATCAGCGACTCACTTTTATGCTGGCGAACAGCACATTACCGCCAGCCTTCATACAGCTCGACACCCGCACTCGATTGGAAACCCGAGCTAAGTCAGGTATCGAAGCGGCTGACTCGAGTAAAGCAAATTAGCAGCAGTGTGCCGAGCACCGCCAGCGCATGTTTGAAAGACTTGAAAACCCTACATATTGCGTTATTATCAGGTCATGAACACTACATGCGGTGATTTGCATGCTCATGCCAAGTATCGAACAAGAAGCATCCGAGCTGCTGCGCATGCTCTGGCGCGACCGATATCACCTGTGGGGCGATCAAGATATCACCCCGCTTCAGGCGCGTGATCCGAGAAAGGCGGCGTTAGCGTACGGCTTTGAATATCGGGAGCTTCCGAATCTCGGTGACCCCAAATTCATCCAAGGCGGCTCCGGCCCTAAGATTGCAGGTCTGATCGATCGCCAAGCGAACCGCATCGCCATCTCCCAAGAATTCTCACCCACAGTAAAACTGTTCACGGGTGCTCATGAGATCGGCCACCTTGCTCTACATAAAGGTGAGGTTATGCATAGGGATCGGGCGTTAGATGACCGTCCAGTCGGCGGGCCGCGAAACCCTGAAGAACGGGAGGCTGATTTCTTTGCAGCGTGTTTTTTGATGCCTGCGAAGCTTGTCGCCGACCGCTTCAGGCGTCTATTCCTTTGTGGAGACCAGCTTCACTTTAACGACACGGTTGCATATCACCTCGATGCACATAACATCGAAGGTCTGCTGTATGCCTCGGCAGACTCCTTGGAGCGAGAGCTGGCGCTGGCGCGGTGCCAACGCTTCAATAATCTCAACGTCGTATCGCTTGCTACGCAGTTTGGAGTATCCGATTCGGCAATGGCGTTAAGACTCAAGGAGCTTGGTTTAGTACGCTGGCCGTAGCTTGGGGGCTTGAAGTAGGCGCTAGGTATCAATCGAAGTGCATTAGAATGGTGGGGCGATAAAGGACTGTACGCTCTAGAACCGCCCGACGATGCGTCCTAAACTCCCCGTGAGATGCAGCTCAATCTTGGCGACCAACCTCGACCAGCAGTTCCAGCGCCCTCATGCGCAATCGGATCGCTGTCTTCGATACGTTAAAATATTCGCTCAGAGAATTGCACACAGCATGAAACTGAATGACGTTGTCCCTCTGACTGTCCAGGTACAGATGGCCGTGACCACGGTTTCGGATGCCAAGATGCTGTAGTAACAACCCAAACGCAGCCTGAAAGTCCTCTTTAGGCATCAAGAGACATGAAGCAAACGTATTTGCTTGCCACTCCAACCGCTCGACTTCCCCTTTAGGGATGGTGATCAGCTGGCTCTGGTCAATGTCCTGCGCTCGGATGGCTTCTCGTGTCATGTAGCGTTTATGACCTAGAAAGTGATGCCCCAACTCATGGGCGAGTGTGAATCGGGCCAAGTGGGATTGGCTATCTGCCGCGAAGATTTTGATCTCAAGCGGGTTGAACGTGATACTGCCGAGGGCTGAGCCGGAGTCCTCAATGAAGCTCACGGACAGTCCACTGACATCAGCTTCCCTGGACACTAGCTTGGTTAGATCGACCTCTCCACGGATGTATGAAATGGATTTCAAAGCCTGCTGCGCCAAGCGATCTATTCTGTGCCGCGAAATGAAAGCGACCCTAGGTGTTGCGATAATCGTGGGCTGACGAATCAGACTCAGATCGCCCTCTTCAAAAGCGCTCTCAAGGTCGAGGCCTTTCCAGATGCCTTCCCAGCCATCCGTAAAGCCGGCAGGAGTTACGGCATAGGCGCTATAAACGGTAGGCCGAAAATCCGTCTGGGTTAGGGCGTATTCAATCTCTGCACGCTTACGGGCTCTAGCGCTACGCGCCCCGGTTAGCAGGGCGCGAGGAAGCTCCCATCTAAACTCAGATTGATCGAAGTAACGCAAAACACCGAAGCCTCGGTTCCGAGCAATGTTGAACGTGCCGGACTGAAACGCACTAGCGGACGCAAAAATACCCTTTGCATTGAAGCCGGCCACTTGACTGATCTTTGATCCAAACTCTTCGATGTCCCCCACAGGCACTTTGCCGCTGTAATTCTTGCATTCGATGAGCACAAGCAATGATGGAGTCTCGAAGCCAGGCAGGAACGCTTCGACCGAAATATCAAAAACGATGAAGTCTTCTCGGTCACGCGAGTAGTAGCCTTTCTTCCTGAAAATTTTGCAGCACTCAGGTCGGAAGACATAGAAGCGACCCTCATTGATCTCACGAGACAGGAACTCAAAGACCTGCTCTTCAAATCGGTCACCCTTGGCATAGGTGCTGAGCGCTTCAATTTCCATATGTAGGGCGGACTCCTTGGTAACGGATCAGAATGTCAGTCGTGCGTGAATAGATAGCCCTCGAGAAAAGGATTACCACCGGGCATGCTGGCTCTCAGCTCGGTACCATGATGGTCTTTTTTCCTACTTTCATGTCAATGACCAGAAGGTTAACGCCCAGACACCCGCTGACGACATTGTTAGTTTGGCCCGCCGACGTCATCTGCGTATCGCTGGATTTCGCTCCGCCTGATTCTCAAGGACACTCGTCAGGAAGCGATTATTTCAAAACCACACCTAGAGGCAATATGGCATCCTTGACTCTATATTGACTTTTGAAGTCGCACCCCCTGAATTATCGGAGTATTAACATGCAACGGACGCCTAACGAGCTCCTCAGCCGACTATTCGAGTACGCAGAGGAAAGCCTCAAGGAGCTTGATCCGTCGCGCTATCAACTATCGAGCTCTGTTAATGACGTGTATCCACCGACAGGCCTTCTAGGTCTTCCTGGGCTGCACTTTGATCTCCAGTTCCCAGGCGACAATGTCTGGCTGCAAATCGAACGGCTCGAAGAGTCACGTGCTCCAGCACCAGTTGATGGAAGCTATAGCTCTGTCATCAAAGCCAGTGACAATCCCTCCAAGCCACCATTGCTCTCTGAGCAGGTGCTCCTCCAGTTAATCCGCGAACAGCAAGACAAAGATCCGGGTGGGGATATCGCCGCAGTGGAGGCCGAAGTACGCGCGCAAGCTTCGGCTGCTCTTACGGCGTATCTTGTCCTGTGGCACGAATGGGCTGAGCTTGAGAAACCACGTCGCAAGACCATTAGCCTCTATGGCGACATGTTTGCATTGATGCAGCAGATGGAGACGGGAAAATCTGCTCGCGAGCTGGTATGGGGCGTGGGCGTTAGCGCTTGGACGTTAACGATCAACGATGCGCAGCACGGATTCAATTATCCATTGTTGACCCAAGCCCTCGACATCTCTTTGAACGAGGAGAGCATGGCGGTCGAAGTTCGCCCGCGTGCCACAGATCCGATGATCGAGTTCGATGCGCTGATCAACGCCAATATCCCTGGCGCCAGCGAGTGCGAAAGTGCTATTCGCGATCATCTAGGCAGACATGTCGACTCCCCTTTGAACCCATTCTTGCCATCAACCTTTGCTGATGTACTCAAGCTCTCGGCCAGAAGCCTAGACAGCAAAGGCAAATATCTGGAGGTGATGGGAGACGGTGCCCAGGGCTTCCCGGAACCAGGTGACACGCTGCAGGTAAGCGATACATGGGTCGTGTTTGCGCGCCCCAAACCCAGCAACTGGTTGATCAACGACCTTCGAAAGATCCGAGAGAAACTTAAGGACTGTCTAGAGCTGCCTGCCGGCCCGCTTGCGTTGGTCACCCCGGCATCGACGATTGCAATCGATTACCAGCACGTCAACTTCCGCGGGCTGTCCAGCCGAAGTATGGATGGATCGACGGCTGAGCCCAAGGAACTGTATTTTCCCCTCCCATACAACGACGAGCAGGTCACTATCGTTCAACGTCTGGAGCACGCACCAGGCGTGGCGGTTCAGGGCCCTCCCGGTACCGGCAAAACCCATACGATCGCCAACATCATCTGCCACTACCTGGCGACTGGCAAACGTGTGCTTGTCACCTCACGTGGCGAGCAGGCCCTGAAGGTACTCCAGTCGAAAATACCGGCTGAGGTTCGGCCACTGACGGTTGCGCTGCTGACCAGTGACCGCGAGGGGATCCGGCAATTCCAAGGCTCGATTGAGGCTATCCAACACCAAGTTTCGCAAATCAATCCATCACTTGCTCGGGGAGAGATTGATCGCCTGCACCAGTCCATTGATCTTGCTCATACCGAGCTGGTGAGGCTTGATCGCCGCGTCAATGAGATTGCCCTGAATCAGCTTTCCGATATCCAGGTAGGCGATGCCAAGTATCGTGCGGAAGAGCTTGCTGAGCTTCTGATGAAGGGCGGCGACCAGTACGCCTGGTTTGACGACGAACTTTCGTTGTCTCCCGAACACTCGCTGCCTTTTGACGATGAGTTCGGTAGGGGCTTAAGACAGGCCCGTCGCGACCTCGGGCGTGACCTTGTCTACATCAATTCCAGTCTGCCTGAAGTTGAGCAATTACTGGCAGCTGCGGAGATCGGCAAGCTCCACGGCTCACTCTGCCAGCTAAAGTCGCTCGAATATGCTCTAGGTCAGGGGGATCTCATACCCCTGAAATCCGACAGTGAAGCCGTTGTCGCTGCCGCCAAGAATCTAGATTTGGAGCTGGGTCATTGCGAAGAAAAGCTTGTGGCGCTGCACGACGACGGGGACTGCGAAATTCTTTGGTCGCAGGAGCTGCGACTCAAGGCGGCAGGTGGACGGTACGACAGTGAAATCTCAGTCCTAGTAGGCATGCTTCCAGCCGCCCAGGCCTTGATGCAACGGCGCAAGGTCATGCTGGAAAACTTTGTTGAATTCCCAGAGGAAGCCTTGGATTGCGAGAAAACATCTGAGGCCGTGGATAGAGCTACCGAAACAGGAAAGCCTTTTGGTCTGATGAGCTTCGGAGCATCCCAAGCCAAGACACACGTCAGCAATGTCCGGATCAATGGCTCAGCGCCAAAGTCTGCCGAGCAGTGGAAGATCGTCCAGGACTACCTGAAGCTTTACGCGGACGTGAGATCCTTCACTGCGCGTTGGAACCCTCTGGCCGAGACACTGGGGATTCCGCGACTTCAAGCGGGAACGGCACATCTGCGGCAACTGGAGATCACCGTTAGTACAGTTCAGGCTGCGCTCGAGCTCACCTCACTGTACGCCGAAAAAGTACAGCCACTCTGCGAGGCGGTCTTCGCAGATGCGCCCGATAACATGCATAGGCTGACAATCGTCGAGATTCGTCGCCTGCGGGATCACCTCACTCAAAACCTTGCTCGATTAGATCTCAGCATGGCGTGCGCCTCACTCGCAATTCTGCAGGCCAAAGTCGCGGGCGATAGCCCAATCTCCTGCCGGCTTCGTACATTCGTTCTGGAGTGCCTAGGCAGCCCGGATCAAGATACGCATCGGGTCGTGTCCCAGTATGTCGACCTGCTGACAGAACTACAGCGGATCAGAGAACTCGGTGGCCTCCTGAATTATGTCAGGGAGGGCGCGCATCGGGTGATGGCAGCTGGAGCGGAAAATCTTTCCGGTCGGTTGCTGACCGTTCCTGTTGAAAACGGAGCTGAAGACCTGGCTTTCCCAAGTAGTTGGAAGGAGGCGTGGCAGCATGCGCAAATACGCTCTCACCTGCAGAGCATCGAAGCGCGTCATGAGCTCGTCGAGCTAAATGGCAAGCGAGTAAAACTCGAAGCTGGCCTGGCACGTATGTATCGGGAAGTGGTGAGCCGAGCGGCTTGGCTGTCCACTAAAGCCAATGCCAGCCCGATGGTACTGCAAGCACTAGCCGGCTACTCGACAGCGATACGCAAGATAGGGCAGGGGACAGGGCCGAACGCGGAGCGTTATCGCCGCGATGCTCAGCAGTGCATGCAGGATGCTGCCGGTGCCGTGCCATGCTGGATCATGAGTCACGCCAAGATTTCTGAGTCCATGCCGGCGGAAATAGGCGCCTTCGACCTGGTGATTGTGGATGAGGCGAGCCAGTCAGACTTATGGGCTTTGCCGGCTATCGTCAGGGCCAAAAAGGTACTGGTAGTAGGGGATGACAAGCAAGTTTCTCCCGATGGTGGCTTCAAATCCGGCAAGAGGATCGGCGAGCTTCGTAACCGGTTCCTGAACGACCAGCCCTATGGCGCCGACATGACGCCGGATAAATCTCTTTACGATTTGGCATCGCGAGTCTTCGCTGGCCATATGGTTATGTTGCGTGAGCACTTCCGCTGCGTTCCTCCCATCATTTCCTATTCCAACCAGTTCTACGGCGGTGCGATCCAGCCCCTTCGAATCCCTCGACCATCCGAGCGCCTCGATCCACCTCTAGTGGACATTTATGTCAAAGACGGAGTGAGGAACAAGAAGGGCTGCAACAGGCTTGAGGCAGAAGCCATCGTTGAAGAAATCCAGGCACTTATCAAGGATGACAAGTATGCGGGTCGCACGATTGGTGTGGTAACGCTGTTAGGGGGCATGGAACAAGCCAAATTCATCGATTCGCTAGTACGTGAACGATGCCCGGCCGTTGAGCTCCACGCTCGTGAATTTGCGTGTGGTGACGCCAGCACCTTCCAGGGAAGCGAGCGCGACATCATCTTCATTTCCATGGTCGCAGATCCAGAGAACTGCCATCCGCTTTCAGGCATTGCTGCTGAACAGCGGTTCAACGTAGCCGCAAGCCGTGCACGCGATAGGATGTACCTGATTCGATCGGTGACCCTAGATCACCTTTCCCTGAAAGATGTTCGTCGTACACTCCTGGAGTACTTCAGCAAACCACTCACAGAGCAGGAGGTCGATCAGGATGGCCTCTTCAAGCTTTGCGAGTCTGGATTTGAGCAGCAGGTCTTCAGCAGACTGGTTGAGCGGGGCTACCGCGTCATCCCGCAGGTGAAGAGTGGGGCATTTAGGCTCGACATGGTCGTCGAGGGAGCCAACGATAATCGTCTGGCAATCGAGTGTGATGGAGATGCCTTCCATGGCCCCGATCGCTGGGAGGCAGACATGAATCGCCAACGTATCCTCGAACGTGCAGGCTGGACGTTTTGGCGGTGCTTCGCTTCGTCATGGAGCATGCATAAGGAGGAAATCTTCGGAGAACTTCTGCAGCGCCTGGCTGAGCTCGGGATCGAACCGACTAATGCTCTGGAAAAACTCCCGGCTGTTGTAGAGCTACGGGAGTGGGCATCCGCGGTTAGCACTTCCATGGAGGAAGATGACGAGGGCATCGGCGAGTTGACAGTACCACCGGCTATCGGCGAGGAGCAGCAAGTCCTAGCGATCTGAAGAGTTGGAAAGACTGCGCGCGAGATGACTTGCGCGCGTCAGTCCCAAAACAAAATTTCCAACTGGAGTTCAACGGGCACTCACGCCCGCGACTGCGGCCGAATACCCTAGGATGCAGATATGTCATTCGCAAACGCGCATCAGGCAGTCATGAAGCGGCAAAGCAAGAAGGGGCGCTGCCTACATTTCACTGATGGAATTCAATGCAATGAGATTATCTCGGCCCACTCCATACAGAAGCGGGGGCAACTGGGACTGATTGCTGAAGCCGGTCATGTTTACCGACTCAATGCCGACCTGTCGACCCTGAAGGAAACGGGAGGCAAACCAGTACCAAAAAAAATTGGGGTGAATCGCGCGTCGACGTTCCCAGGGATGTGCAAACAGCATGACAACAAGCTTTTCTCACCCATCGATGATCGGCCCCTTTCGGTCGATCCACACCAGGTGGCTTTGTACGCATACCGCAGTATCTGCCGAGAATATTTTGTCAAAGAGAACGCATCGAAGACTCTCACTGAGATGCTCGAGCACACAGGACTGACACGTGACCAGCGCCGTTTTCTGATCGGAGCGGCCTATGGACAGTCCCTTGGTTTTGAGCGGCTTAAGCGCCACAAGCTCATATACGATGACTGCCTAGCTGCCAACGATTTTCCCGAGCTAAAATTCGTCATCTTTGGCTCGACGTCTCGATGGTCGATACAAGCCTCGGGGCTGATATTTCCTGATTTTGATTTTCAAGGGCAACAACTACAGAACTTGGGGCCCGAAACCAGTGATCTGGATCTTTTGGTCTTCTTTACAGCTCCGACAGCATACGGTTGGGCGTTTGTTCTGGCATGGCATGAATCAAGCAATCTGAGCTGCCAGCGACTCGTTCACTCCTTAGCGAAATCAGGACGCAGTGGAGCAAAAATTGAGGACATGCTGCTCAGATTCTCACTCGCGTGTTGCGAGAACCACGCGATCCGGATCTCCTGGTGGAATTCGCTACCTGCAGTAGCGAAAAATCAGGCCTTAGATTTCATGGCGTTCATGGCGGATCCTACATCGGGGATACGCGCTGACTACCTAATGACGGGTTGCGAGGGGCTGGCGGATTGGTCGTTTGACAACGTTCGAGATGTAAGTTGAACCGTACAAATTGTCAGAAAATACATCAGTTATGGGCCGACGTTTCGCTTCTAACCCGATCAGAGCTCGCAGAGGAAGGGGCGACCCTCACGGATAGCCGAGCATTAATGAAAGGCTGCCAAGGAGAAACATCAAGATGATGCCTACGACGGTGACCAAAAAGCTCAGCCCTTTATGCCCTCCGTAAAGCGCGCGCAACCCTTCATTACTATTCCGAGTTGCCAAGTGCAGCAGTCCACCCAAAGCACAAAGAACGGTTAAGTGTAACAACGGCTCGGTCAAGTTACTGGCGTCCGGCGCATATGTAGGTTTTCCTGCACTGACCCACCATTTGATCGCTTGAAACAGCCCATATATGTATATGGCAAGCCACAGCCCCCATCCCGACGTATTGACGACAAAGAAAAGGCAGTGCGGCATGCTGATAGTGGGAAACCATCTCCTCAGCAACTGGATCGCAGCGCAGTGGAATCCCCAACGTAGAGCGCTGATGCTATATAGCAGGATTGCAGTCGAAGCGGTCACCAACACCCAGGCCATATTCTTGAGGCGACCGACGATTTTCAATGCCTCGGCAACCGACACTCCAGGCCCCACAGAACTTCCATAAGCCCACTCCAGGCTGAAGCCGGCTATCGCCGCCCACACCCCAGCAACAACTACTGGCAATCCCCAGAGCCCCTTCAGCCGCAAATGGATCGGCCTTCTGGTAGGGGTGAAATCCAACGGTTTTACAACGACAGGAGCTATCAGGAGTAGGGCGTACTTACTAACCTGATGGTCGCGAATTTTAGACCAGGCGAACCTTAAAACGGACAACGACATCATTACCTCGGGCGGAACCAGTGGAGGAGTTACATTCCTAAAATCCCTGTGCAGGGGTAGGGCTAGGCGGCGTATTACTGGGTGCTAAAAGCTCAGGCATTCCCCCATTTGCCGCGGCTAAGCATTCTTTGAGCTTATCTATACTCAAGACTTCGGCGCCACGATGTACGACTGCATGGCAGTTCGGGCACAGCGGTATCAAATCGGTTATTGGATCGAGCTTGTATTCCGCGCCGATCGTGCTCAGGGGTACGATGTGATGAACATGGATAAGCCCTTTGGCGATCTCGCCGTAGACCGAGCCGAAGTCGAATTTACAAGCTGCACACACAGCCTTGTGATGCCGAATGCATGCTTCCCGGGCCTGAGCATTGCGCTCGTATGCGTTGACCTTCACCTCTCTCAGTGCCCCCTCCAGGTAGAGCTCAGGATGACTGACTTCTTCGGGAATTACTGGGATAGGTACTTCTTCACACGCGTACCATCTACCTTCTTGCTGAAGCAGCCATTTGCGAGTGATAAATCGTTCAGAACCTTTGATCTTTGCAGGGCCCACGCCGTCCTCGTCCTGGAGTTCGTCCGAGTGCGTAATCTTGAATGTGTAAAGCTCGTATCCCTGCTCGGCGACTAACCTGAGATGCTCAACGCTCTGCGCGTAGCCATTGTTGCGACGTCCCTTCTTTATCTCCCACCCCTCGCAAAGTATGAGTGTGCGGTCGCCGTCCACATGAATGTCCCAAGCACCGAATATGACTTTGCGCTCTAGGTGATTCACAAACGACCAACTCCAAGTCCAGTTTTTACACGTGGCTCCCAAGGATTCGATAAATGCTTTACGGTTTGGGTAGTAAGGGATGGTCATGCGAAATCCTGTGCATTCGGTTGTCTGGCGGGCTGCGAAGGAAGGGGGACAGCAGAAAATAACGGAGTCGACAACGTTCCGCTTCGCTTATAGCATCAGGCGACCCTGCCATTAAAGCGCCATATAGTAGCAACTGGCCTAGGAACGTCGAACGTGATCACCAAAATCCGCATCCGTGGGTACCGCATCTACAAAGATTTCCTACTGAAGCCTAACCCGGGCGTGAACATCCTGGTCGGAGACATTGACGCCGGCAAATCCACCTTAATGGAGGCCATCTCGCTGGCGCTCAACGGGCGGATCGGTGGCAGAGGAATTCTGGAGGAGCTGAATCCCCATTGGTTTAACACCGATGTGGTGACTGAGTTTCTGACCCTCAGAAGAGCTGGAATGAAGCCTGCACTCCCGCAAATTCTCATCGAACTCTATCTGCAAAACACAGATGAACTGCAGGGGTTGCTGGGCGCAGTAAACTACCGATCGAGTATTACACCTACGAATGGCGCTCCTTCGCCGATAGCGAACTCACACGGCGACCGCGGGCGCTCTGTGTGGCTACCATCGATTCTCGCACGGTCAAACGCTGCTTTCGTCGAGAGCTCTATGGTTATGAACAGCACAGCACAGCGGAGCGCGCGGGCGTGAGAGGGGAGGCCTTCAAGGTCAAGACCGACATCTTGCAGGCAACTTGATTCGCGACCGACAAGCTCGGAGAACAACGCCTAGGAAACACAGTTAGGGCGAGTATTAGAAAAGTTAGCTGCCGCCTAATTTTTAGTTAGGCATAGGCTAATTTAATTAAACGATTTTACCGCTCATCACCGTTATTGGAAAAGCCAGGCGTAACCGACTAAAGTTTTGATTGGCTGCCTCACCTAAGCTCTGGTCGACTTAAATGAGGTGCGTCAGTCGTCTATCCGACATCTTCTAATTTCCTTATTTGCTGAGGATAAAGCGACCAGCATCAGCAGAATCGGAGATTCGAAAGATGGCAAGCATTCTTAGCCCTTTATCGCTGTATGCTCAAACCGCATTGAGCACAAACGGTATTGAGATTAAACACTCCACTTTGCTTCAAATCCTCGCAGCACTCCTTGGCTACGAAACTTACGCTGCACTTAAGCATGAGGAGGACGATCAAAACCTTGACCTTCATCTTATGGATGCCGATTTTTTCATTCTGAACATGTCCCTGGGTGAAACCCGTGCTTCCCGGCTTTGCGATTACCCAAAGGAAGTAGTAGTTGTATGCATCGAAGCACTGGAGCGTATGTTGCCGGCTCCCGTTTTCACCAGCATTGAATCTTTCTACTCGAAACACGGCAATGATGCTGTTGCTGCAGCATTAGATGATCGAGAGCTTCTTGCAAAAAAAGTCGGTTCAACGTGGAGCCCTAAGGGAAAACTGGTAATCACAGGAAACTTCACCTGTGATGAAACGGTGTGGAGCGCGAGGGAAAGTTGGACACTTAAAGGCGAAGCTTTCTGGGAGTCTGATGGCAAACTTTCCGCTAATGGAAAGACACCGATTGGGATCGTAGTTTACAGGAAGGCCGGACGGGGAGGATTGATCACAAACAAGAGTGATCACCGCTTGGCGGCAGCTAAGGACATTGAGCTAGCTTTCGATTTGTATCGCCCTGATGTACTGGTGCTTTCGCCCGACGGTTCAACAACCCGCCCTTGGCTAGCATTCCTGGTGCATAAACCGAGTAGGATGGTACTCGGAAAGGCAATAGCTATCGATGGCAACATTCAACAATTATTAGACAGTCTGGTTATTGAAGCTATCGACGAAACGCCCGGATATCGGATTACGAGCATTGAAATCGATTCCAGCATCGAGAGTGTCAAGCTCAGTGAACTGCTTCGCAGTAAAAATATCATTTCTCGCCGCTTGAATTGGCAGAGCCAAGGATCCATGGAGCGGTTGATTTATCAGATCACGCACATTTTAAGCCTGCCTGGTGGAGAAGGGGATGGACTATTACATGAACTTACTGTCGATGAATTCAAAAAGCATCTACAAATTAGCATTGCGCAATATAACGATACAGTGAGCCCGTCAGGCAGGAGCCCGCGGGATTTTTTTACTAACTATTCAGAAAACCATTTCGAGAAAGCTCAAAAAAATTAAATTCGTCGGATTGTGATGACTCAATCGTGCTGCTAGCTCGTGGCACGATCGAGTAAAATTTGGTATCGAGCAGTCAGCTACGACGGCTATTACGCCGCCGAAATATAGAGTCATACTCAGATGACCGTCGAATGGATGCAAAGCTGATGCGCTTTAGACTCATTTCTAGCAACCTAATTTGAGGGTCGTCGTCTTTGCTGGCTTTTGCCGCCAACATACCTGCCACATCATTCATATGTCGCCGAATAGCATCTAGAGAATAGCCAAACAGCCCGTCATTCGTGGGAAACAGGGGGACTGCCGGGATATTGCCGTTCAGGCTGATGCCGTAATAAATGAAATAACGTTCAAGATAATCTGAGAATTCCGGAGAAAGCTCTATCGTGGCAGCTGCTAAATGGCCACTATGGAACATCCAGTTGCCATTTAATCCTTTGAAAAATTGATTTAAATATCGCGCCTGCCCAACATGAATAACTGTAAATCGCGCAATTGCCATATAGAGCAAAACTTGTTCTGACCTACGAATCTGCGTGGGATTCTTCATAACCTGGGTGAACGCCCAGTTCAATTCAGATGGCTTATGGACTTTTGAAGGTCGATTAAGAGGCGCCTCATTAATAAAATCAGCCGACACAAGGGCCGCGCAGTTTGCTTTTGCGATTCCTGTTTTAGAAATGTAAAAGGCAAAAAATTCACGGGCAATTTGCGCTGATCGCTGCATATCCCTCCGGCCTTGGATGCCGACCTGAGCATTGTCAATAAACCGATAAAACGGTCGCCATTTATCATTCAGCTCCCAATCCCGGTATGAGGTAATAGGTGTCGACATATATCTAGTATGGGGTGATTCAGAACACCAAGCATTAGGAGGTTGCTTTAAAAAAATCATGCCGTTCAGGAAAGACCAATTAAGCATTTTTTCACAAACTCTGCTCGTAAGACCATATCGAGATTCGGCCTGACCGGACGGCCAACTGTGAGCCGCCGTTTCCAAGAAGCTTGTGCAATACCAAACGCTCGTAAATGGAAGGCAATCGACTCCAAGGGCTTCCAGCCTACGGCGAACGCTATGATTCTCTGGAAACTCTTCTGAGGCGTTAGGGTGCCAACGATCGTAAGGCGGGAAGATAGGAAATGGGCGAAACGGCACAGCCATGAATTTTCCCCCGCGGGCTATAATCCGCAACGGTCTGATGTTCAGTCACGACATTCATGTAGTTATAGCCCATGCTCAGATCAGATGGTGGCTATAGGAGGAATCTTCCGGGAGGAGTCAGTGATCGTAGTTTTGTGAAACTCAATCTCGGCCAGCTGATTAAGAAGTGGAGTCAACCCTATGATTTCGAACGTTTCGGGGTTTTGTGAAATTTCGTTCGTGGGTAACTGGAAACAGACAGCTCATGAACATATCTGACATAGCACATGATTTAACATAATATACATTACACGTAACAAGATATTGCAGATCTAGCCCAGTCACACACTGGAATTGAATCTCCAGCATCACCTCCAAGCACCTTTAACCTCGCCGATTCCCATCCTTGAAATCTCCACCCCTCAATCATTCACACGCGTCAGCATTTCTATCAGCACTCGATGCTGTGGAAACCGCGCCGACAGTTTCCGCCGATCACCCATCTCCATGTCCGCAAAATCAAATCCAGGTGAAACCGCTTCACTGATCAATCCAAATCCGTTCGAACCGCTCAGCAAGCGTGAAGCTTTCCAGATCCCGCCTGGTACGTGTAATTGCAATTGCTGACCGCTCAAAACTTCGCTCCCCATCACCAGCGTTTGCAGTGAACCGTCGGCATGAATGAGGCTGTACTCAATGGCGTCGCCCAAATGGAAATAATGCAGAATGTCGGATTGGTTGAAATGGAACTGGCCCACCGGCGAATCTTCGGTCAGCAGATAGTAAATCGAGGTCATCAGGTATCGAGGGCCACCCGTGGTATCGAGCATTTCTCTATGATCAGCCTGATAGGTTCTGCGAAAATAGCCGCCTTCGACGTGAGGCTCCAGATCCAGCGCTTTGATGACGTCCTGTGCATGGTTTGGGCGTGAAATCATGACCTTCTCCGTAAGAATTGGCGGCGTTTTACTTTAGCTCTACTAAATGACCGTTTAGTAGAGCTAAGTATTGACTCTAGCCGACGCCCTCTTCCAAAAGCACCTTCAGCGCGCCCTGATGCTATGCCGGACGGTAATCGCCGAACTCACGTGAACGCCTGAAATGTCCCCCCCCATCACTTTTCCTGCACGGGCCATTTCCCAGGCATCGCGGGCCTCGTCCAAATCACGATTAAGTGTTTCCGGAGTCTTGAACGTGGTGTACAGAGTGATCAACGTGAGCAGGCTCAGATAGCAAGCGATCGGCAGCCATGCATTGATCCCCGCGCTGGCATCGCCGTCATGGCTCGCCACCACCAGAGCGATGATGCCAGCCCCGATCATCGGCGCAATACCACCGGCGATGACCGCAGACACTTCCCGAGCGATCGATACCCCCATGTAGCGGTGACGCGAGCCAAAGAGTTCAGGCATCAACGCAGCCTGGGTGCCGAACATGCCCCAGGTCCCGATGCCCAGCGCGATGGAGATCGCAATGATGCTCGCCACGACATGGCCAAGACTCAGCACCCACCACACCGGAAATGCCAGTGCCAGTTGTAGCACTGCGAAAGCCCGGTAGACCACGACACGACCAAACCGGTCGCTGAGCTTTCCGGCAATCGGCACGGTCATCGCGCCGAGGCAGGCTGCACAGATCAGGGTCAAGACGCCCACCGGCCCTTGCAAACCCACGACGCCGACGATGTAGCTCACCGCCAAAGCCTGGTAAATCGATGACCCACCGTTCTCTCCAAGGCGCAGCCCGATACCGAGCAACAACGTCGGTCTGGAGTGTTCCATCGCACTTTTCAATGGGTTGTCGCAGACACGCTTGAGCGCCTTGAGACGCACGAACGTCGGTGATTCCTGAAGCGACATGCGCATGTACAAGGCCAATGCCACGATGACCACGCTGCTGAAAAACGGCACGCGCCAAAGCCCGCTCGCGATGACATTGTCATTGCCGCTGACCACCAGGAAATACACCAGCGCCGCGAGGATGGTGCCCAACTGAATACCGAGGAATGGCAACGCCGCGTAGAAACCGCGCCGCCCCTCGGGAGCGTATTCGGTCATCATCACTGCCGCACCGGCCTGCTCCGCCCCGGCACCCAGCCCCTGCAAGAGGCGCAGGACGACTAACAATACCGGTGCCAGATAACCGATCTGATGGAAGGTAGGCAGTGCGCCAATCAGGGTGCTGGAAATACCCATCAACAGCACCGTCGACGTCAGCACGAACTTGCGCCCTACCCGATCACCCAGCATGCCGAACAGTACGCCGCCCAAGGGGCGTACCGCAAAGCCCAGAAAGTAGGTGCCGAAACTGGCGATCAGGCTCATGGCACGGGTCTGCTCGGGGAAGAACAGCGGCCCGAAGATCAGCGCCGAGGCCAAGGTATAAAGTGCGAAGTCGTAGTATTCAAGAGCGCTGCCCAAAGAGCAGGCCCAGGCTGCGCGATGCAGGTCTTTCTTTTGTTCGCGCGCGTCGGGGATCAAAGCAACGTCGGATGGTGAGTGATCATGAGCCATCGTGTTACCTCCAAGTGCCTTTCTGGCATCTTGTTATTGACGGGTAGTGGGATTGCTTACAATTTCAGGCGCTGTATTTCCTCGAGCATGGCCTGCTCCATGATGTCGATGGGCGCGTCTTTGCCGGTGTACAGCTCGATCTGCCGACAAGCCTGATGCACCAACATGCGAGTGCCGGCGACGGTGCGGCAACCCAGTGTTTTGGCTTGCAACAGCAGCGCGGTCTGCACCGGCATGAAAGCCACATCCATCACAATCAGGTGGCTGGCCAGAACGCCGTCCAGTGGATTGCTCTCAGGCTGTTTGAAACCTACGGAGGTGGCGTTTATGACGATGTCGAACGACGTCGCCGCAAATGCTCCGACGTTGCCGCCCCACCGGGCGCCAAGATCCTCGGCCAGGGCGGCACCACGTTCGATGCTGCGGTTGAATACCGTGACCTCCGCCGCTGCTTGCAGGCAACCGTAAACCACCGCGCGAGCTGCTCCGCCGGCACCGATCACAGCGATACGCTTACCACTCAGCTCGGTGACTTCTTGCAGGGCGCGCACGGCTCCCAGGTAGTCGGTGTTGTAACCGGTCAACACGCCCTCGACGTTGTTGATGGTGTTGACCGCACCAATCACTTGGGCCGATTCGTCGATCTTGTCCAGACAAGGCATGACTGCAGTTTTGTACGGCATCGAAACGTTCATGCCGCGCACGCCCAGCGCGCGAATGGCCGCCACGGCCGCAACCGGATCTTCGACGCCGAAACAGACAAAGGTGTAGTCCAGGCCCAATGCGGCGTAAGCGGCGTTGTGGATTTTTGCCGAAAGCGAAAACGGCGACCCCATGATGGATCCACACAAGGTTGGCAGGGATTGAGGCATGTTGGTGTCCTTTACGAGAGTTAGACGACGCTGGTCAAGCCACCATCGACAAAAAGGGTCTGGCCGTTGATGAAGTCGGAGGCTGACGAAGCGAGAAACACCGCCGCACCGCACAGTTCCTCGACATTGCCCCAGCGTCCGGCAGGCGTTCGTTGCACCAGCCAGTCGGAAAAAGCCGAGTCATCGACCAGCGCCTGGTTGAGTTCGGTTCGGAAATAGCCTGGGGCCAGGGCATTGATCTGCAGGCCATGCCTGGCCCAGTCGGCGCACATGCCACGAGTAAGCATGCGCACGGCCCCTTTGCTGGCGGCATACGGCGCGATAGAGGCGCGAGCCAGTTCGCTTTGTACCGAGCCGATGTTGATGATCTTGCCGCGCCGGCGAGCAATCATGTGTCGGGCCACGGCCTTGGACACGTTGAAGACGCCATCGAGATTGGTGCTCATGAGTCGATGCCAGTCTTGCGCACTCACGTCTTCAAGCGCCTGACGATGCTGCAAACCGGCGTTGTTGATCAGAATGTCGATCGGGCCTGAGCGGTGTTCCAGCGCATCGATCGCGGTTGCAACGGCCTGGTGGTCGGTCACGTCGAACAATGAATATTCCGCATCCAGCCCCTCATCCCGTAACAACGCGCAGGCACTTTGTGCGCGTTGGGCATCGCGACCATTGATCACCACCTGAGCGCCCGCCTGTGCCAATCCGCGCGCCAAGGCCAGTCCAATACCTCGCACCGAGCCGGTAATCAGCGCCCGACGCTGATTCAGGCGAAAGTTATCGATCATCTGTGCCTCCCCTTCTTGGTTTTATGCATAGGGCAACGACCCCACTTTCGACCGCTTCCGCCCCGGCGTGCCAATCGTTTATGGTGATGCCGTAATCACCGATCGTGATCACCAGAAACACCGTACGGATCAGGAGGATCAATGGAACTCAAGCATTTGCGGGCTTTTGCAGCCTTGGCTGAGGAACTGCACTTTGGTCGTGCGGCAGCGCGTCTGCACATTGTCCAGCCGGCGTTGAGTGCGCAGATACGCGCACTGGAAGACGATGTTGGCGCGCTGCTGTTCGAACGTGATCGTCACGGCGTCGAGTTGACCGAAGAAGGTGCGCTGTTTCTCCCCGAAGCCTTGGCAACCCTGCGTCAGGCCGCTCGGGCCCGTGAAGTGTTGCAACAGGCTGCAGCCGGAGAAGCCGGGGTGCTGCGTCTGGCATTTGTGTCGTCGACGCTGGCGCACTTGTTGCCAACGCTTGTGCGCACGCTGGAGCAGCGCTATCCGCGCATCGAGCTGGAACTCAAGGATATGCCCTCGCTGCCGCAGACCCGGGCGTTGCTGGACAACGCCCTGGATTTCGGTCTGGTGCGCTTACCCTTGAATGTGCCTGGCGTGCACACCCGTTTGCTCTTCGAGGAGTCGCTGGTGGTGGCGCTGCCGCAAGACCACGCACTTTGCAGCCAGGCTCGTATAAAACCTCAGGATCTGGCCGGGTCTGCGGTATTGGTGCTCGCGCGCAAATTCGCGCCCGGTTTATACGACCAAATGCTGGCGGGTTTTCATCGCCGTAAAGTGACGTTGACCATCGCCCGGGAAATGGGCGAGTTCACTACACAATTGGCGTTGGTCGCTGCCGGGCTGGGCGTCGGTATTTTGCCAGGTGGCGCCGCTTCAGCGCTGCCAGTCGGCGTGGTGACCCGGCCACTGGCGCTGCCCATGAGCGGCGCGGGCATCGGTGTGGCCTGGCTCGGACTGGAAAACCCACGGAAGCGAGCATTGATGACAGTGCTGGACGAACTCTATCCAGTGTAAGAAATACATCCAATGTTCCGGCAACTGATGATTGATCCCTTCAGTGAGTGAGTTTCAGACGCTAAGGGCAGCAGCATCAGCGTCAACTCGTCACCGCACGGAACGGGAATGACTCAAGGTAGCGTTCGCTGATCGCACGACATCAAGTGCCGGCCCTCCTTCACTGGCCAATTGTTTGGCAGGCTATGCACACCGGTGCAGTCACCGTGATTCAAGCGGTTTTTGCAGCCAGATTTCGCTGTCTAGTCAACATGAAACATGGGGTACGCCTTGATCGATAAAACGTTTGAATCCATCGCTGCCGCACTTGATGGGATAGCCGATGGCTCGACCATCATGGTCGGTGGTTTTGGTACCGCCGGCATGCCATCCGAACTTGTGGATGGTGTGATCGCCTCGGGCGCCCGCGAGCTGACCATCATCAGCAATAATGCCGGCAATGGTGAAATCGGTCTCGCCGCCTTGCTCAAGGCTGGGCGGGTTGCCAAGGTCATCTGTTCGTTTCCGCGCCAATCCGATTCCTATGTATTCGACGAACTTTACCTTGCAGGAAAGGTACAGCTTGAAGTCGTTCCGCAGGGCAACCTGGCTGAACGCATTCGCGCCGCCGGTTCAGGCATCGGTGCGTTTTATTCGCCAACAGGCTATGGAACGCTACTGGCTGAAGGCAAGGAGACGCGGGTGATCGACGGCCGCAACTACGTGCTGGAAATGCCGCTGCACGCCGATGTGGCACTGATCAAGGCCGAAAAAGGTGATCGCTGGGGCAACCTCACCTATCGCAAGGCTGCACGTAATTTTGGGCCGATCATGGCCATGGCGGCGACAACGGCTATCGCTCAGGTCAACCAGATCGTCAAGTTGGGCGAGCTGGATCCCGAGCACATTGTCACACCGGGGATCTTCGTTCAGCGCGTAGTTGCCGTGCCACTCGCCCGTCTTCCGAAAGCCAACGCCAACTGAGGTCCGCCATGACTGTTTTGAACAAACTTTCGCGTAGCGAAATGGCCCAGCGTGTGGCCGACGATATTCTTGAAGGCTCCTACGTGAACCTCGGCATTGGCGTGCCGACGCTGGTGGCCAATTATCTGGGTGACAAGGAAGTGTTCCTGCACAGCGAAAACGGTGTGTTGGGCATGGGCCCGAGTCCGGCGCCGGGCGAGGAAGACGATGATCTGATCAATGCCGGCAAGCAACACGTAACACTGCTGGCCGGTGGTGCGTACTTTCATCACGCCGACTCTTTTTCGATGATGCGTGGTGGACACATCGATATCGCCGTTCTCGGTGCTTTTCAGGTCTCGGTCAATGGTGACCTGGCCAACTGGCACACCGGTGCTGAAGGTTCCATTCCGGCCGTGGGCGGCGCCATGGACCTCGCGACTGGCGCACGCCAAGTGTTCGTCATGATGGATCACCTGACCAAGACAGGCGAAAGCAAGTTGGTGCCGCAATGCACCTACCCGCTGACAGGCATTGGCTGTGTGACGCGGATTTATACTGACTTGGCAATTCTCGACGTGACGGCTGAGGGCTTGAAGGTCAGGGAAATTCTGGCTGATATCAGCTTTGAAGATCTGCAATCGCTCAGTGGTGTGCCGCTGATCCAGTGACGGGGTTCGTCGGTTCGCTCCCCCCCCTGCGCCGGACGACATTGCGTACGTCCGGCGATGGATTCTGACGCTTGAGTTTCAAAGCCGCAGGGCCAGCGCTGGCGGTCGAGGCTGATCAGAGTGCTCAGGCGAGAAAATCTTCCACCAGTTTCACCCAGCAATCGGCACCCAACCGGATCAGCTCATCATTGAAGTCGTAGTGCGGGTTGTGCACGGAGCAGCCGTGAAACTCGCCCTCACCATTGCCCAGCAAGAAATAGCACCCCGGCACTTCTGCGAGCATCCAGGCGAAGTCTTCGGTACCCATGACCTTCGGTCCTCGGCTTTGCAGGTGGCCAGGTTCAAACAGTGGTTCAAGGCTTTCGCGCACTCTTTGTGTTTCGGTGGCGTCGTTGATCAGTGCCGGGGCCAGCGGAGTGAATTCCAGGTCAATGCTCACGCCGAATGATTGCTCGTGACCGCGGACGATCTGCTCGAGTCGCTGATTGATCTTTTGCTGAGTCTGCGGAGTATCGGTACGCACACTGATCAGCATGCGCGCCTCGTCAGGAATGATGTTGTAGACACTCCCGGCCTGGAGCATGCCAATACTGATGACCGCGTACTCTTCTGGGCCGAGATTGCGCGACTTGATGGTCTGGATCGCATTGATCAGGCTGGCCACCACGGGTAGTGGATCAACCGACTTCTCTGGCATGGCGCCGTGTCCACCTTGGCCGGTGATAAGCAGTGACACACGTTCCGAGGACGCCATGGTCGGCCCCGCCTGAACCACAGCGGTGCCCAAGGGGTAACCGGGCATGTTATGCAGCGCGAAAATAGCATCGCAGGGAAACCGTTGGAACAGGCCGTCATCGATCATCGCCTTGGCGCCACACAAGCCCTCCTCGTCCGGTTGGAAAATCAGATTCAGGGTGCCGTTGAATTCGCCGTGGGTTGCCAGGCGATAAGCCGCCGCGAGCAGGATTGCGGTGTGCCCGTCATGCCCGCAGGCGTGCATGCGATCGGCAATTTGGCTGGCATGCGCAAAGGTGTTTTTCTCTTGCATGGGCAGCGCGTCCATGTCGGCGCGCAGACCGATACGGCGTGTGCCCTCGCCTCTTTTCAGGACACCGACCAGACCATGTCCGCCGATACCGCGATGCACCTGATAGCCCCATTGCGTCAGTTTGGCGGCGACCAGTTCAGCGGTGTTCGGGGTTTCGCCGCCCAACTCAGGCGCCGCATGAATTTGTCGGCGCAAGGCGATGAAGCTTTGCAGTTCGGTTTCGCTTAACGCTGATTTATTTTGTTGGTTGCGCATGGGTCAGTCTCGTCCAATGTTTTCCGGGAACAGTTTCAGGCAGCACAGGCTGATTACGCCGCCGACAAGCAGGTAGAACGCCGGGGCCGTGGGTGTGTTGAGTGCCGAGGTCAGCCAAGTGGCGATCAACGGCGAGAAGCCGCCGAACAAGGTGACGCCGAAGCTGTAACTCACCGAGGTGCCGAGCGCTCGGTGTGGCTTGGCGAAGGCTTCCATGATCATCGCGAAAAACGCCCCGGAGCCCACGCAACCTGGCAGGACCAGCAGTGCAACGATCAGCATCGCGATGTACAAGTCAGTGGTATGCGACAACAGCCAAAGTGCGGGCCATGCTGCGATAACCGGTAAGGTCATCGTCCAGACCAACAGTTTTTTGCGCAGACCGTGGCGGTCGGCGTAACGTCCTGCAATTGGGGTGATGATCGCCAGGCACGCGGCTGCAACGCAGGCAATCGCCAAGGCGCTGCGCTGCGGATAGTGCAGCGCGCTCACCAGATACGCCGGCATATAGAAAATGAACAAATACATGCCGATGGTGGCGCTCGCCATCAGGCCGGTGGCGAGTGCGGTGTTGCGCAGATCAATGACCTCGCGCCAGCCGGGTTTGCGCACGGTTGAAGGGGTGGCGCTGATCGTGGTCTGTTCAAGGGTTTCCGGCAGGCAGCGGCGGATGTACCAGCCGACAGGGCCAATCAGCAAACCGATGACAAAAGGAATACGCCAACCCCATGCTTCCAGGTCGGGCGCGGTCATGACACTGCTCAGAAGAAGTCCGATGCCAGCCCCGACCAGCGCCGCGTAACCCTGACTCGCAGCCTGCCAACTGACGTTGCTGCAACGATTGCCGGTCGCCGACGACTCCATCATCAACACCGAGGCGGTGCCGATTTCGCCGCCAGCGGAAAAACCTTGAGTCAGCCGGCCGATGACCAACAGGACGGTGCCCAGTACCCCGGCTTGCTGATAAGTGGGGGCGAATGCGATCAGCGCCGTACCTAGCGTCATCAGTGCAATAGTCAGCGTTAGCGCGGCCTTGCGCCCTTTTCTATCGGCGAAACGGCCAATCACCATTGCTCCGACCGGACGCATCAGAAAGCCCACTCCGAACGCCGTCAACGACATCAGCAATGAGGCGATCGGCGACTGGGCGGGGAAAAAGTTCTTGGCGATGATCACGGCAAAAAAGCTGTAGATCGTGAAGTCGTACATCTCCAGGGCATTGCCCAGGGCGCACGCTACCGTGGCTTTTCTTGAGTTGGATGTGGCCGGATTGGAACGCATCGTTCCGTCGGCCAGGGAAGTGTCCGAATGCAGGGTCGTCATGGCACGCTCCGATTTCTTATTGGCGTTATGCGAGACCAACTATCGGGGAACTCCGAAGACGAATCACTTGCGCTTTTTGCAGGCAATTAACCACTGGTTAACTTGCTTGCGTAACGTCCTTTGAATGCGCCCTACAACGGTGCCGCGCGAGGGCTTGAAGGCGGGTATCGCACCAATGGCTTCCATTCTCCAGACTCATGCAGTCGCCGAATCGAGGTAATCGGGCTTGTTTTTGTGATCTTTGCGCACGCTTGTCGCCCTCAATGCACCGGTCATTTACCAGCAAATTAACCATTAGGCATAGCCATGCAAATTTGACCATTTCCGCCGGTTTTTATTTTCGTGGAGGCTGCGATCCATCAGCCATCACGTCTACGGAGCGTCTGAAATGGTTATGTCCGCCGCGCGCAATTGTTCATTGACCGCTTTGCTGTTGGGGCTCGGGGCGCCGACATGCAGCCAGGCTGAGGGGTTTCCTGCGATCGCCCGAGTAGCGCCGGGATTTGGCTATTACAACGTCGATAAGGGTTACACCGACAAGCTCAATGTCTACGGCACGCTCGATGCCTTTGTGAATTACCAGGACTCGGGCCATCACTCCGGAAGCAAACTTGCGGGCGGTGGCGCCTGGACCAATAAGCTCGGGCTTTACATGCGCAAGGCCCTCAACCCGGACACGGTGCTGGAGTTCGACGTCGAGGAAGGTTTCAACCTCAATGGCCAAGCGCTCGACGAGCATTGGAAGCAGGTCGGCACGCTACGCCTGGCAGTGGCGGCGCTGCGTTCGCGGGACTACGGCAAGTTGGAGTTCGGTAAAACCTATGGCATGGGTACGCCGACGTTTGCTGATCCGTTCCTCGCCACCTACGGTTCGCCCTATACCTACCTGACCAGCCCGCCGGCCGGGCGCGGTGCCTATTATCTGGATATGCGCCCCAAGCACACCCTCGCCTACACCACGCCAAAATTCGCCGGTTTCAGCGTGGCCACCGCCGTGAGCCTGGGACTGAACGATACCGCCAGCTCCGGCAAAACCGTGCGCGGCAAAGGCATGAGTGTTCAGTACAGCAATGCGCGGTGGATTTTGCTGGGCTCAATCAATGATTACTTGAGCGATCCATGGGACGACGGCGACCGCCAGCGGCAGACCCACAACTATTTCAAAAGCGCTTCAGCGTTTTATGACTTCGGGCCGCTGTCTGCCAATATCACCTGGCAACGCCAGGACGTCGACTACCACGCGACGCCAAGCATGAGCGCATGGACGTTGGGCCTTTCCGCGCCCGTCGGCAAAGCCGATGTGGCGCGCATGGCACTGGTCAAGCGCGACATCGAATTCGGCGACAAGGACGCCATCGGGATCATGCTCGGTTACGACCACTTCCTGAAGAAGAACTGGGCCATCTACGGTCGGGTCGCCCTGATCGATAACCGCCCGGAATCCGCGATCAGCTATGCGGGAATCCCCCTCGAGCAAACCGGCGACGACCCCAGCAACCTGGCCGTCGGCATGTACTACCACTTCTAGTAAGTCGGCTCTGCCGAAGACTCAGCGGCCAATTTGGATTTGAGACCGTTGAACAGATCTCTCGCCGGCGACGTCAGCGAATGGCGGTCAACGCACACCAGATAAATCGGGTATTCGGGGATGACCTCCTCGACTTCGACGAGGACCAGTTCCGGTACCCTTCCCGGCGGCAGTGCACTGCCCAGCGCCAGATTGCTCAGGGTCATGAACGCATCGGCATTCTCCACCAGGCGCAAGGCCAGAAACAACGAGGCGCACTCGATCACCTTCTGCGGCGGGTGAATATCGTTGACCTCGAACATTTGGTAGAACTGTGAGGATCGGTCGTCTACCTCGTCCAGGCTGATCCAGTTGGCGTACTGCAATTGCCGCAACGAGGGCGAATGCCGCATCGGGTTGTTCGGACTGCATACCACCGTGCCCTTGATCCGGTGCAGGGCTTCCCAATCGAGATTCAGACGTTGAGTGTTTTGTTGAGACGTCAGGGCAAAGTCCAGCGTCCCGTCGCGCAAACGCTGGACGATATGGCTGGGGCGCAGCTCGATCAGCTTGATCCGCACGCGAGGGTTCTTCGCCTGATAGTCACTGATGCATTTCTCAAAACCCGGCAGCATGGCGGTCAGTGAAGTGACGCCGACAGCCACCTCGCCCACAGCCATGTCGTGGATATTATCGGCCTCGATTTGCAGGCGCCGCATGCTCTCGACCGCCATGTGCGCATGCCGGATGATCCGCCGGCCTTCGTCAGTCAACGACATGCCTTTATAGGAACGCTGCAGCAGGGTCAGGCCCAGTTCGCGCTCCAGATCCTTGATGGAACGGCTCAACGCAGGCTGGGTGACATGCAACATCTGCGAGGCTTCATTGATGCTGCCGCACAGGTTGATCGCGACCAAGGCTCTGATTTGATGGAATTTCACGGTGTGCGACTCGCTTTTTATTTGGCGCCAACCATAAAGCAAGATGCCGGCCAGTTACCACTCTGTCGCTGAGCGCAGCTCGCCAGGCTAATGCGGATCCGGTTCAGGTTGAACCTCTGTTGCTGACGTGGACTCCCAGATCTAAATCCAGGAGAAACGTATGACCCAGACAGCTTTGGTCGTGGGCGCCAGCGGCATCGTCGGCAGCGCCATCACTCAGTTACTCATCGACAACCAGTGGCAGGTCGCCGCGCTCTCGAGGCGCCCGTCGCCAGTGCAAGGCGTGATACCTGTCGCGGCAGACCTTCAGGATCCTGCTTCGCTGGCACGGGCGCTGGCGGATTTGAAACCCAGTCACGTATTCATTACCACATGGTCACGGCAAGCCACGGAGGCCGAGAACATTCGTGTCAATGCCGCCATGGTTCGCAATGTCCTCGACGCCATTCGTCCAGCCAAGAGTGTCAAGCACGTAGCACTGGTGACGGGCCTGAAACACTACCTCGGCCCATTTGAAGCCTATGGCAAAGGCAGCCTTCCGCAGACACCGTTTCGCGAAGAGCAGGGTCGTCTGGATGTCGAGAATTTCTATTACGCCCAAGAAGACGAGCTCTTCGCTGCGGCTGCAAAGGACGGCTTCACCTGGAGCGTTCATCGCCCGCATACCGTCACCGGGGTTGCTGTAGGTAATGCAATGAACATGGCAACCACCCTCGCCGTCTATGCCTCGATTTGCAAACAGACCCATCGCCCTTTCGTGTTTCCAGGTTCAAAAGTGCAGTGGGACAGCCTTACCGATATGACGGACGCCCGGCAGTTGGCGAAACAACAACTGTGGGCGGCCACCACGCCGGCTGCGGCCAATCAGGCATTCAACGTCACTAATGGCGATGTATTCCGCTGGAAATGGATGTGGAGCCGAATTGCCGACTACTTCGACTTGCCTGCTGCCGATTATCCCGCTTCACTTTCGCCGCTCGAGAAGCAGATGGATAACGACCAGGCCGCATGGACGCAAATGGTTGCGGAACACGGTTTGAAAGAATCCGATATTGGTCGCCTGGTGTCCCCATGGCACACCGATGCAGATCTCGGCCGACCCATCGAAGTAGTCACGGATATGTCGAAAAGCCGTGCAATGGGCTTCACTGCGTATCAAGCAAGCGATCAGGCATTTTTCGACGTGTTCGACAAACTACGCGAGATGCGCCTGATACCCTAGGTTCAGCCAGCAACGCTGTCTGATTTTTCCACCGAACCCACCGTGCTACTCCCATCACGATAATTCCACATTGGCGGGTGTACGGTTGTGACAGCTCCTTAGTTTCCCGACCCGTGCCCCCATCCTCTATCGCAACACCAGCGAATCTGAGGACTTCATCGTGAAGTATCTGGAAAAGCGGCCTTTGAAGATCGGAGGTGAGGAATGCATCCAGTGACACCTGACGGTCGTTACTTCGTTGTCAAAGGGCAGCTGTGGCGCTGTTCAAATCCATCATTGCAAGAGGACGTGCGCCAGCGTCTCGTCGATGCACTCATGGCAGCTCGACGGGAGGTGAAGAAGGCAAAGGATTCGGAAGACGAATCGCAGATGAAGCGCGCTCGGGAAAAAGTACAACTGGCCAAAGTAGCGCTTGGTGAGCGGGGCCCTGTTTGGTGGGTTGATGGCAGTCCTGATTTCAATCGATTCCGGGTCACTAACTCGCCTTATGCTGAATGGTTCAGGTTGCTTCATGCGTCTGATTAACCATTGGCCCATGGCTGAAGTAAGGCGATGGAAACCGCAGTGGCATTCATGCGCTGCGCTTTCTCCGCTTTGATATCTGCGCAAGACGGAACGACTCAGAGCATATGTTTTCGAAAAATTGAGCGCCTCGAATTTCAAGGGGCGAGGAGAAATCTTATGACTGAAAAAAGCTCCGTTTCATCAAAAAAAAGCAAAGCACTGAAAGATTCTGCTCTCGTCTCGGACGTGTCAGAAACAGGCTTAACAGATGACGAACGAGTGGTCAGGGAAGATGAGTTCCTTGGCGACGAACCACGTGTGGAACCCGGCCCAGCCGACTTGGAAAGACTCAAGGACTAACGTCAGCACCCTTGGTATTCGGTGCGACCGATATTTCGAGTACGCGATATCTACTACCCGAAATTTGCTTAATGGAGGTGTCACGTATGCGCCAGCAAACCTCATTCTTATTTGATCTGGATGGCACGTTGACTGATAGCGTCTACCAGAATGTTTTCGCGTGGAAAACCGCGCTCGACTCAGAAGACATACCGTTGGCCATGTGGCGAATTCACAGAAAGATAGGTATGAGCGGTGGACTGATGCTCAAGATGTTAGCCCGTGAGACCGGTTTGGAGATCAAACCAGACCAGGCTAAAAGGCTCAGCGATAAACATGCTGAAGCCTACAAGGATCTGCAAGGCCAAATAACCGCTCTGCCTGGCGCTGTCGAGCTTCTCGATACTCTGAACCGCGATCAGCTCAAATGGTGTATTGCGACCAGCGGTGGCATGGACACTGCGGCGATAAATCTGAAGGCATTGGGCTTGAATATCTCGGAGGTGAATCTCATCACCCGTGATGACGTCAAGTATGGCAAGCCCGATCCAGATCTTTTCCTCGCCGCTGCAAGCAAACTCAATGTGCCCATCGAAGATTGCCTGGTGATCGGCGACGCCATCTGGGACATGCTTGCCGCACGACGCTGCAAGGCCACCGGTATAGGGCTGCTTTCAGGTGGTTATGACACAGGAGAGCTTGAACGTGCAGGTGCACTCCGAGTCTACGAGGATCCTCTGGCACTGCTGCAGCACCTGGACGAGGTGGCTTCCCGTCCGTGAGCCTTCATGGGTTTTGGCGGGCGTGAACTGGCGCGACGCGCGCAGGCCATGCCGGCGTTTTTCGACGCTATAAACAGTTTGACTGGCGGCGAGGTGATTCCGGTGGCGGGCGGCGTGCTGATTCGAAATGCCGAGGGCGTGGTGCTCGGGGCCATCGGCATCAGTGGCGATACCTCGGACAACGACGAGCGCTGCGCATTGCTGGCCATCGCCAAGGCCGGATTGGTCGCCGACAGCGGCGATCAGCCAGAGGGTTGATCGAGCAATGCGGCCTGTTCCACGAGCAGGCCGCGAAACCACTGCATGACCGGGTCGTGTGCTTGATAGGGATGCCATTGCAAGACTTGAACGGCCTCGGGAAATGCTAGCGGCGCCGGGAGAATACGCAACGGATGACGCTGGGCGAAGCGTTGCGCCTGTCGTTGAAACACCGTGGCAATGCGCGCGGTGCCAACGATGAACTGCGGCATCAGCACAAAGCTTTCAACGGTCACCGCCACTTGCCGCTCAATCCCGAGTTCATGCAGGTGCATGGCGTCCATCGCCAGGTTGTGCCCGTCAGCGAACTCGCGCACCACATGCGCCGCGGCGCAATAGTCGGCCATGCTCAGTTGCTCGGCAAACTGTGGCTGTTGCGCGCAGACGATGCAACAGAGCTGGTCCGTCATGAGCGGCACATGGGGATAGGCCGGATTCAACCGGCGCTGCGGCACGATGACGCAATCACTGCGCCGATAATCGAGTGCTTCGCTGACGACATCGCCGTCGCGCGGCACGGGCATGTCACGCAGGCTCAAGCGAATGCCCGGAGCCATGCGTGCCAATACACGGCTGACCGCTGGCAGCAGCACGTCGGCGACGTAATCGGAGGCGACCAGGGTGATGTGCCGGGTGCAATGTGCCGGATCAAAATCCAGCGGCGCGTCGACGATTTCCCGGGTCAGTTCAAGCGCCGCACGCACTTTTGGCAGCAACGCCTGCCCCAACGCGGTGGGTTCCAGGCGTCGCCCCACTGGCACCAGTAGCGGGTCATTGAAATGTTCACGCAAACGGCCCAATGCCGAACTGGCAGCTGACTGTCCCAGGCATAGACGCTCGGCCGCCCGGCTGACACTGCACTCGCTCAGCAAAGCGTCCAGCGCAACCAACAGATTAAGGTCGAGGCGTCGGTATCGCATGTCGGTTCCGTCGAAGGCGGTGGCTCAAGTGTCGGCCCGCAATGACGGGCAGGATCCACTAGAAATCATGACCTTAACCAGCGGTTAACCGTTGCACCAATCGCGTGCTTCGCTGGCAGGTATCGTCAACGGCGATACCAGGCGCCAGTGCGGCTCCTGGAGTAAAGAACATCGGCTATTGGCCGTCACGCGCAAACTGGTTACGCCCCAGCGCCTTGGCCTTGTACAGCGCCTGATCAGCCGCTTCGATCAATCCCTGCAAGCCCTCCAGTTGCGCGCCGGTTGCCGTAGCGATGCCGATGCTCACGCTCAGGCGCCCGACCGGGCTGGCGCTGTGCGCGATGTTCTGTTGCTTGAGGCGGTCGAGGATGAGTTGCGCCACCACTGCGGCGCCTTCAGCGTCGGTGTCCGGCATGATGATGCCCATCTCTTCGCCGCCATAACGCGCCACCAGATCTGACGGTCGACGCACACATTCCTCGAGTATCTTGCCGGCGGTTTGCAGGCAGGCATCACCGGCGACATGTCCGAATGAGTCGTTGAACAGCTTGAAGTAATCGATATCTATCATCAGCAATGCCAGCGTCGTACCGTCACGTTTTGCGCGCCGTGCTTCGATGGCGAGACTCTCGTCAAAACAGCGTCGGTTGGCCAGCCCCGTCAGGGAGTCCTTCATCGCCAGCAACTCAAGTTGCCGATTGGATGAGAGCAACTGCTGCTGCGTCCCGCGCAATTGATCTTCGGCCTTCGTGCGCCGGCGGATATCCAGAATCAGGAACCAGCCGATCAAGCCTGTAAGCCCAAGTAGCCCAGCCACCACCACGGCCGACAACAACGCCTCCAGGCGCCACGCGGCCAATGCCTCGCGTTTGCCGAGGGCGACGGTGGTGATCAAGGGCAGCCGATCACTCTTGCGGAAGGCGTACAGCCGCTCAACGCCGTCCAGGCTGGAGGTGAACGACGCGGTGCCGACTGAGTGATCGACCAGATACTTCGCATAAATGGGCGACTTGGAAAAGTTGCGGCCCATGTCCTGCTCGCGAAATGGATAGCGAACCAGCAACGTGCCATCGGTATAGGACAAGCCGATGGCTCCGTCCTGCCCGACGTCGAGCTTGCCAAACAGGCGCAGGAAGTTTTCCACCCCCAACGTCACCGCCACCACGCCGGCAAACTCGCCGTGAGCATCGTTGAAACGGCGGCTGACGGTAATCACCCATTCCTGATTGGAGCGGCTCTGAATCGGTGGCCCGATGAAAGTCTCGCGCGAGGGATCATCGCGATGATGGATGAAATAGGCGCGATCACTGCTGTTCGCCCCGGCGGGAATCGGCCGGTTGGAAGACATCAGCCAGCGGCCCTGAGTATCGTAGATGGTGATGCCACTGAGCTGCGGCATCAACGGTTCCTGGCGCTTGACCAGGGCACTCAGCCGCTGAATCTGCGCGGGGCCACTGCCTTCGGTTTCCAGACGTTCGACGAGGCCGAGCAACAGCAATGAACTCTGGCGCACGATGCCTTCGGAGTACGTCGCCAACGCCTGGGTCAGGTTCAAGCCATGGACATTGACTTCTTCCAGTGCGCGCTCTCGAGAGGCCAACACTTTCCACACCGTCAAGGACGCGAGGGAACAACCGATCACACACAACAAAAGCACAACCAGATGAGTATCACGCTTCACATTGCTACCTTTTGGAAAGTCCGGTTTTCCGTTCCAGCGACTCATGAGCGACTCAATGGCTGCAGACTCCTGCGCTCGCCGCGAGCAAGGATACAAGCAGTGGTGAAACGTTGCAGCAACAGATTGTTCAGGGAATCACTGAGTGAAGTCTCGCGACACAGGCTCAGTAACAGAATCCATGAATGAGTTGTACGATGTCCTAACACAAGGTATTACTACCTCTCCCCCAAAAACAATAAAACCACGGAGATCGCTACATGGACTCATCCCTGTCCGCCAAACCTGAAAGCCTTGACCGAGCGGTAGGCAATACCCGCCGCAGCTTCCTGAAAAAGTCCCTCGCCGTTTCCGCCACGCTCGCTACCGTCGGCAGCACCGCACTGACCCGGATCGCCGAGGCCGCCGAGCCCTTGAGTCAGCGCTACCCTGATCCGCTGATTCACATCCTCGATGACAGCTTCCTTGAGCTGCGAATTTTCAACGCCAGCGTTGAGAAACTCGCCACCGGTATGCGCTGGGCCGAAGGGCCGGTGTGGGTCGGTGATGGCCGCTATCTGTTGGTCAGCGACATCCCCAACAATCGCATCATGCGCTGGGACGAAATCACTGACACTTTCTCCGTGTACCGCGAACACTCCAACTTTTCCAACGGCATGTGCCGGGATCGCCAAGGGCGTCTGATCGTCTGCGAAGGCTCCACCACCACCAGCGAAGGCCGGCGCATCACGCGCACCGAAGCCAATGGCACGATCACCGTGCTGGCCGACAGCTTTGACGGCAAACCCTTCAACTCGCCCAACGACATCGTCTGCAAAAGTGACGGATCGATCTGGTTCAGCGATCCGCCCTTCCAGACCGGCAACAACTACGAAGGCCACAAAATCACCCCGAGCCAACCCCACGCTGTCTACCGCATCGACGGCGAGAGCAAAAAAGTCACGCGGGTCATCGACGACCTCAACGGCCCCAATGGCCTGTGCTTTTCTCCGGATGAAAAAACCCTATACGTCGTCGAAGGACGCGCCAAGCCCAATCGCCTGATCTGGGCTATTACAGTTAAAGATGACGGCACCCTCGGCGAACGCCGCAAGCACATCGAAGGGCTTGAGTACGCCGCCATCGACGGCATCAAATGCGACGAAGCGGGCAACCTGTGGTGCGGCTGGGGCGGCAATGGCGATCCCAAGGCCGATCTGGAAAAACTCGACGGCGTGCGTGTTTTCAATCCGCAGGGCAAAGCCATCGGGCACATTTCGCTGCCAGAGCGCTGCCCGAACTTGTGCTTTGGCGGGCGAGAAGGGAATCGGCTGTTCATGGCCAGCAGTCACTCGATCTATTCGCTGTTTGTGAATACTCGTGGGACTACGTTTGCGTTGTAAAAAAGCTCGTCTCGCGACGGTTTTGCGAGTGTCGAAAATGGCCGCGCATCCGATGATGCGCGGCATTCAAGCGCGTTTACTGTTTTCGCCCTGCCGGATCTTGTAAAAACGGATGATGACAGGTGCTCCATCGAGCGGGCCTTTATCAAGGGCTTTTGTGGCTACCCCAACGTGGCTGTTTCAGGGTGACCTGGAGCTCGTCACACCACAGCGGCTTCAATCGTTCTGGAGCGCCAGGCAAACGCCAACACCATCAGCAGTCCCAGTCCCGCCATTGCCGCTCCCGCCAGGGAGATCGCCGGATAACCCAGACCCGCGTTGATCACCGCGCCGCCCAGCGCTGCGCCAATCGCATTGCCGAAGTTGAAGGCGCCGATGTTCACCGCCGAGGCCAGATTGGGCGCGTCCTTGGCCGCTTCCATGACGCGCATCTGTAGCGGCGGCACCAGAGCGAAGCTGGCGATACCCCAGATCAGAATGGCCACGGCGGCCGGCAGCGGCCAACGCATCAGTACAGTGAACGCCAACAAGACCAGAATCAGCACGCTCAGCGAGGCAATGAGGGTGCGGTCTATCGAGCGGTCTGCGGCTTTGCCGCCCCACATGTTGCCCAGCGTCAAACCGACACCGTAGAGCACCAGCATGGCGGTGATGAAGGCGGTAGATGCATGGGTCTCGTTGCTGAGGATCGGTGCGATGTAAGTGAACACGGTAAACATCGCGCTCGAGCCAACGACGGTCAGGGCCAACGCGCCCAGCACTGGGCCGCGCGCCAATACCCGAATTTCGGCCATGACCCCGACGCTTTGCGGCGCCCGCACATTGGGCAGCGCGAACCACAGCGCCGCCATCGTCACCACGCCCAATCCGGTAATGCCCCAGAAAGCCGTACGCCAACCGTACAACTCGCCGAACCAGGCCGCCAACGGCACACCGCCGATAGTCGCCAGGGTCAGCCCCATGAACATCGCCGCCACCGCTCCGGCACGTTTCTCCGGAGCGACCAGGCTGGCGGCGACAACCGAGCCGACGCCAAAAAATGCGCCATGGTTCAGTGAGGTCACCACCCTGGCGACCATAAGGCTGTAGTAATCGGTGGCCAAGGCTGACATCAGATTACCCAGAGTAAAAATCGCCATCAGCCCGATCAGCAGATAGCGCCGGGGAATCTTGCCAGTGGTCAGGGTCATCAGCGGTGCGCCGAGCAACACGCCCAGCGCATAAGCACTGACCAGCAAACCGGCAGCGGGAATGGAAACGCCCAAGTCTGCAGCGATACCCGGCAACATGCCCATGGGGGCGAATTCTGTTACGCCGATGCCAAAGGCACCGACGGCGAGTGCAACAAGTGGTGGATTGATACGCATGGAAAGCTCCTCATCTATGCCGCCAATGCTACGATCCCGGCTTTTCAGGCGGTAGACTGCATTTTTGGCAATCACCTTTGCGTAGGAGGCACAAGTGGATTTCAATGGCAGGTCAGGTGAAATGAGCGTGTTCACCACCGTGGCGCAGGAAGGCAGCCTGTCGGCCGCTGCGCGTGCGCTGGGCCTGACACCCTCGGCAGTCAGTCGGATCATCGCGCGCACCGAGCAACGTCTCGGCACCCGCCTGCTGTTGCGCACCACCCGCGCGATCACCTTCACGGCCGAGGGCGAAGCGTTCCTGCGCGGCGCCCGGCGTATCCTCGCCGACATGGACGAGGTCGAAGAAGCCATCGCCGATCAGGGCGTACCCAGAGGGCGATTGCGGGTCAGTGCCGCCCTTGGCCATGGGCGGCTGGCCATCGTCCCTTTGGTCGCAGCGTTCAGCGCCCGTTACCCGAACATCGTCGTCGACCTCACCCTCGGCGACGAAGTGGTCGATATTCTTGGCGGGCAAGCCGACGTCGCAGTCCGCTTTGGCCATCTGCCCGACAGCCCGCTGACCGCACGCAGAATCGGCAACACCGGCCAGGTCGTGGTGGCATCGCCCGAATATCTGCAGCGCCACGGCATCCCTCAGGAACCGCAAGACCTGCTACGGCACAACTGCCTGCGCTTCAACTTTCGCCGTGCCGAACCCAACTGGCCGTTCAGCCGCGATGGCAAAGAGTTTTCCCTGAAGGTCAGCGGCAACATCGAATGCAGCAGTGGTGAAGCGCTGGCACAGCTCGCGCGGGTCGGTGCCGGCATCGCACGTATCGGGGAGTTCAGCGTGAGCGAGGACCTGCAGCGCGGCGAGCTGATTGCGCTGTTGGAGGCATGGAACCCGGGGGATCAGGAACCGATTCATGCGGTGTTCGTCGGCGGCGCGGCGATGCCGGCGCGGGTGCGATTATTCGTGGACTTCTTGCTGGAACACCACCGGATGTCAGCGGACGTGCGAATTAAGTCTTCCGGGGACTCGTGATATTGAACGTATTGAATGGCCGTCGCGACAGCCTGCTTTCGGCCAAGAGCAGATAATCGCGGGCGGCGGCTTACACTCAGAAGCAAATTCCTCGAAGCAGCAAACACATTCTGCAGGTATTCCTCCAATTGCGTACTTTCGCCACGTAGTTGCGTAAAAGTCCAAAGCAGGCACTAACCTCTGCGATTAACGGGGAACTATTCTCGTCCACTAATAGACTGAGCTGCTATTGCGACCATAATGCAAACGTCGCACGCAAACAGTTTTCTACAATAAATGGAGCGCAGAATGGGCCGGGCACACGATGAGTTTGAGTACTGGTGGGGTACGTCCGGATCGTGGGTTGAACCACCGAATGTGCGCCGCAGCGGCACCAGCGGTGTCCAGTTGGTAGTGCAAGATAACAGGACGTTCTTCGTCAAGCGTCAGACCGGCCATCTGTTTCGTAGTCTCCGTTACCCCACTGGCCGCCCCACTGCTCTGCGTGAAGGTATTGCCCTTTCCAGACTTGAGGAACTGGGCGTGAATGCGCCAAAACCGGTGTTTTATGGTGCGAGAAAAGTCCGAGGCACATGGCAAGGTGTTTTGGTTACCGCAGACCTGGGCGGCTTCATCGATCTGGATACCTGGTATAGCCAGGGTTCTGCAAGCATGTTGACGACAGAGCAGCATCAGCAACTTTTCAAGCGTCTGGCGCAAATGCTGGCGCGGATGCACTCGGGCAAATGGCAGCACGGTTGCATGCGTTCCAAACACATCTTCATCAAGGCGTCGATTACTGACACTGACTTCGATTTCGAACTGGCGCTGCTTGACCTGGAAAAATCTCGCGGTCGCGCTACGGCAATGAGTGCGGCGCGTCACGACATTCCCCAACTAAGACGGCATTCTTTCTGGGATGAGTCGCAGTGGCAGCATTTCCTTTCCTGCTACGAGCAAGCCATTGGCAGAGCCATTTGAGATACAGGAAGGTCAGTGCGAAAGCATCAAGATCGATAAGAGGGAAGGCTTGCCAATCAAGCGCTGTACTTATGATGTAACGAGCATGCCAAAGCATTTCATAAGCCAATGGCGGGCTGCGTCCTAACGCCGCAGCTCACCGCTATTGGCAAATCCCGCACAAGCCTTAGAATCCCGCGCGCCTCGCAGTCGCCAGATCGGGTGATCGACGCGCACCTGAAGGCTGGCCACACCTCCTCGACGTGTGTCCGACATAACCGCCCTGCCCGATCGGCAGGCACTTGCCCAACAACACACACGTCGGCCTGGCAATCGCATGCGCAGAGGCGCACGTTCCGCTGTTCGATCTCTAGAGGTTTTTATGTCTCCGCGTTTGCTGGCCATGGCGCTGGCGCCCTTGCTCGGGCTGTTCATTGTTGCGCTGGGCAACGGTTTTCTGTCTTCTCTGACCACCCTTCGTCTCGACGCCGCCGGTGCCTCGACCACGATGATCGGCATCGTCTCATCGGCCTACTTTATTGGCCTGACGCTCGGTGCGGTGTTCAACGACCGCTTGATTCTGCGCATCGGGCACATCCGCGCCTACGGCAGCTTTGCCTCGCTGATCGCCGTGACCATCCTGTTGCAGGGATTGTTCTATGACACTTGGGGCTGGTTCGCCCTGCGCCTGATCAATGGCTGGGCCACGGTGGGTGTGTTTCTGGTGATCGAAAGCTGGCTACTGCTGGCGGGCGACGCAAAGATTCGCGGGCGCTTGCTCGCGCTGTACATGATCGTGTTGTACGGCGCCGGTGTGCTGGGCCAGGCCACGCTGGGGAAAATCACCGGGTTGAGCGACAGCGCACCGTTCATGGTCGCCGGTATGCTCGCGTCGTTGTCAGTGTTGCCGATCGTGATTCTGCCACGCGTTTCGCCGCTGCTCGATCAGGTAGAGCCGCTCAAGCCTCGGCAACTGTTGGGCGTGACGCCGACCGGGCTGGTTGGCTGTTTCGGCTCGGGTGTGACGATCGCGGCGATTTACACCTTGCTGCCGCTGTACCTGCAACGCAGCGGCCTGAATGTCGGCGAAGTCGGCAGCATGATGGCCTGGACGATCCTCGGCGCGATGCTTCTGCAATACCCGGTCGGACGCTGGTCCGATCGCAAGGATCGCTTGCAGGTGCTGACGGTTCTGACGGTGGCGTGCAGTGTTTTATCGCTAGTGATTGTCCTGCTGCCGTTGTCGTCGACGATGCTCGCCGCGATGCTGTTTTTGCTCGGTGGCGGTGTGTTCGCGCTGTATCCGGTTGCCGTCAGCCACGCCGCCGACCGCGCTCCGGCCGAAGCGTTGGTGCCGATGATTCAGGGCTTGCTGCTGATCAACTCGTTGGGTTCGGCGATCAGCCCGATGATGATCTCGCCGGTGATGAACTCGTTCGGCGCCAACGGTCTGTTCTGGGTCTTCGCGCTGGTCAATCTGTGCATGGTCACGTTCTTCCTCTGGCGCCGTGGCAAACGCCCGGTTCCGGCCAATCCTGCGCCTTTTGCCGCGGCGGCCACCTTCTCGCCGACCGGCGCGGAGCTGCGAGTGACCGAAGACTTGCGTCAGGCGGTGCAGGAGCATCCGCCCATGGTCGATGCGTTGAGTGGCGAGCCTGGACCACACTGTGAAAGGCGCTGAGCGCTGCATGTCCTTCTCGCCAACAGGACAATAGGCGCGCCGTGAACAAAGCAAAAAAGCCAGTGCGGCGCTTGTCACACCACACTGGCCGGGTGTTAACGCAGTAACCCGCAATCAGCTACAGATGCAGCGAGCTGCCAGCGTTATTGATCTCAGCGTTTAACGCCAAAACAGTGCGAGAGTTCGGGGAAGCTGCCATCGCGAACCTCCGCTGAAAACTGGCCAACCGCATCGCGGATGACCGCATGGACGTCGGCATAACGTTTAGCGAAACGCGGCACAAAATCACCGCCAAGCCCCAGAATGTCCTCGATCACCAGGACCTGGCCATCGCACGCGGGCGACGCGCCGATGCCAATCGTTGGCACACTGAGCGTTTCGGTCAGTTCGCGGGCGAGCGGCTCTGCCAGCCCTTCCAGCACAAAGCAAAAGGCCCCGGCTTGCTCCATCGCCGTGGCGGCTTCACGGATAGCGTTCGCCGATGAGTCGTCCATGCCCTGGGCGCGGAATCCGCCCATGGTGTTGACGAACTGAGGCATCAAGCCGATATGCGCCATCACCGGGATACCGCGCTCCACCAGAAACTGCACGGTGGGAGCCATGGCCGCGCTGCCTTCCAGTTTGACCGCGGCGACATTGGCTTCCTGCATCAACCGTGCGGCACTGCGAAAGGCCTGGACCGGTGATTCCTGGTAGGAGGCGAACGGCAGATCGGCCACGACGCAGGCTCGGCGTGTCGCCTGAACGACAGCGCGACTGTGTTGAATCGTCTGATCCAGGCTGAAGTGCAGTGTGTTGGGCTGCCCGTAGGCAACCATCGCAGTCGAATCCCCCATCAGGATAACGTCGACGAATTCGTCAACGATCTCAGCGAGCGAGCGATTGTGCGCGGTCAACGAAACGATCTTGCGTTTGCCCTTGCACGCTCTGATGTCCGGCACTGATAGCCGACGGGTTTCACTTGCTGCAGTACTCATGGCGTGAGCTCCTTGCCAATAGCGATGAAGGAAATACCTTTTAAAGCGACGCTGACGCGAGTTCGGCTCTGGGCGAGGTGCCCGTCATCTGGCCAACGAATTCGACGATCAGGTCAAGTGTGTGCTCCGTCTGATCGAGATGCGGAGAGTGTCCGCAATCCATCAGGCAATGCCGGGTGACCACTGCGGGTATCTTTTGCTCAATGGAATCGAGTTGTGCCAGCGTTCCGTATTCGTCCCGATCGCCCTGCAACACCAAGACAGGGCAATCGATATCGGCCAGGCAATGCTCAATATTCCACTCAAGAAAATCATCGGCAGCCCAGACGCTGCTCCACCCCTCAAATACGGCTTTGGGGTCGGGATGAAACAGAGCCAGTTGCCGTTCCAGACTCCCGTCCAGGAACGAATTTCGTGCGGCGGCAATGCCGCTCAATGTGATCGACTCGACGAACACATGCGGCGCGAACAGCACCAGCCCGGCAACAGGAAATCTGCTCGCGTGGAGTAATGCGATGGAGGCGCCATCGCTGTGCCCCACCAGCAGAGGGTTGCGTAACTGCAGTTTCGCCAGCAGTTCAGGCAATACCTGCTGTGCCTCCACATGCATATAGTCTGATCGGCGTGGCAACGCTGCGCGAGACGAATGGCCATAGCCAAAACGGCTGTAAGCGAGCACTCGACGCCCGGTCATGGCTGCCAGTCGATACGGGACACGTCGCCACATCGCAATGCATCCGAGGCCCTCATGCAGCAGGACCAGCGGAGGACGATCGGCATCCCCGTCAATCAGCAAATAGTCAATATCACCACCACTTAGCGAGATCGTCGCCATCATTCACTCTCTACTGCAATTGCCAAATCTGGCTCCGGCGCTGAACCTAGCGCCAGCACCGCGCGGCTACTGAAAATGGCCATCAGCGTCACTAACCCGCCGAACAAGCCTATGGTTGAAGACATCTCCCATACGGACAACAGCAGGCCCACCCCGACCACGGGCACAATCAACCCCAGATAGGCCGCGACGAAAAACGCCGAACTGACTTCCGCCATGCGATCGGCAGGCGACAACATCGTCACCAGGCCCAACCCGCCACGCAGCACCATGCCCGCGCCCATCCCGCCCAGCACCGCGCCACCGAGAAATAACGTCAGGGAGGTAAATTCAAAGGCCAGCCAGACACTGGCCAACGCCACGGGCAGCAGCAATACACCCACTGGGACAACTCGCCGGGGCGCCATGCGCAACACCAGCAACTGGCCGATGGCAGCACTGCAAAACGCCAGGAATACAATGCTGCCGCTCAACAGAATGCCGCTCTGATGCAACCCGACCGCCAGGAAACGACCAGCCAGCGCGGCGAACAGACCGAGAAAGCTGAAGCCGCACAGCACCGACATCGCCACGGCCATAAAGGCCTGCCGCATCTCGCTCGGTATCCGCAGGCGCTGCAACCGTAGCGGCGGACGAGAACCGCCATGGATCACCGTTTCCGGCAGCCAGGGCAACAGCACAGCGGGCAACAGCATCAACAGCAATACGACATAACTGGCGTGGAGCGGTTGCGCCGCCTGCTCTGCCACCCAGCCAGACAGTAGTGCGCCAAAGCCGAGCCCGCCCATGTTGCTCAAGCTGGCGATCAACGCCGCGAGCGACCGATTCCCCAGCAATTCGGCCAGATAGGCCGTGCTGGCGCCCACCATCAACCCGACAGCCATCCCCGATAACAGGCGGCCAACGAACAAGCCGACTAACGTGGGCCAGAGCAAAAAGCTCAGCAGGCTCGCCAGCGTCAATCCGATCCCGAGCCCGAGCACCACGCGTCGGCCGAGCAGATCGGACAGTCGGCCAAATATCAGCAGCTTGAACAGTATCGCCAGTGCGTAGGAGGCAAAGACCAACGTCACCCAGAACGGCGACAAGTCCAGTTGCCTGGCGTAGAGCGGATAAAGAGGCGTCGGCAACGTGCCCACCATCATCACCACTAACAACAGATAAGTGCTGAGCCAGACGGCGCGGTTGAATCGGTGCGAAATGCCCATGAGCCGTTACCAGTCAATCTGTCGAGTATCGAACAGATTGACCCCCAACTGGGCTTTGCCCAAGTACTCCAGACAGTCCATCGGCTTGGCTGGCATGACACTGCAGAAAAACGATTCGCGCAGCAATCGTTCCAGTGGCCGGCTGCGATTCAAGGTGCTCGCACCACAGATCTTCACCGCCGCCATGGCCATCTTCGGCGCCAGTTCACCGATGAAGTATTTGGCCGCATGCACAGCAGCATTCGCCTCGATCGTTCCACGCCGCTCCACAATGAGGGTGCCTGCATGATTGAGCAGCGCGCGCCCGGCTTGCAGCTCCGCTGACAGCCTGCCGACTTCCTGATGGATTGCGCTGGATTCGCGCTGCGAAGGCGTGGCGCGCACGCCTTCGGTGATGTGTTGCAGCAACGCAGTGGCGATCCCGAGATAGACGCCGGTATAGCCGGCAATCATCCAGTGGGGCTCACGTACCAGCTTGAATAAAGACATGCCTTCGACAGCCAGAAACAAACGCTGGCGGGTGAGCAGCACATTCTCGAACGTCATGCTGGCGGTCTGGGTGCCGTTCATGGCAAACCCGTCCCACACCTGTCCGCACTGCACACCTTCGTCGTGGCGTCCGACCACGAAGTGGCTGATCTCGCTATCGCTATCGTTGCCTTCAGGTTTTGCCGTGACAACGATGTAGTCCGCAGCGCCCGCCAACGACACGAACGACTTGCTGCCGTTGAGCAGAAAGCCGCCGGCATGCGCCCGGTAATGGGTCTGGATACCTCGCAAGCGCGCGCCACTGCCCAGCTCCGACGTCGCCGAAGCGAACATCTTGTTGTGCGCGATCACCTCGTCGAATACCCAGGCGCGAAAGGCATCCGCCGCCACTGACAGCGTTTTCCCCGCCGACTCGCACAACGAGCCAAGCGCCACGTTGTGCATGTTGAAGCCCAGCGCCGTCGCCGCGTCATACTGCGCAAGTCGCGCCAGAACCTGGCTGTATTGCAGATAATTCAGACCTGCGCCCCCCGCCTCGCGAGGGATCAGCAAGCCTAAAAGTCCCGACTCCTTGATCAGTTGATAGCTTTCGCGACTGTCCGATTGCTGGTTATCCACCAACGGCGCCAAGTCGACCAACTGGGTACCGATGCGATCTACCAAGGCGAAAATTTCATCGATTTGATCTGGCAAAGCCATAAACGTTGACCTTCTATTTTTTCAGAAGCGCAAAGCGCTCAGTTCTCGACGGGCAAACCAGCCTGGCGCGCAACGCTGATGCGGAGCAGATCGTTCACCCCCGCATAGGTCATTGAAGCCAGTGGGCTGATGAGATCGATCGCGCGACCGGAATCGCCGATGTAAGAGCGCACGCCACCCAACTGAGCGGCCAACTGCGACAGCCGCGTAAAGTCTTCGGAAACCGATATCTTGACCATCGCCGCCTCACCGCTCAGCTGGCGCACAGTCACCCCGGCGTCGATGCGTCGCGCAATGCCGTAGAGCAGTTTTCGCGAGCGATAGAGGTACAGGCTCATGTCAGCCACGTGCCCCGCCACCAGGTGACTGGCGCTCATCGATCGACCGAAGTGGGTGCGCTCCCGGCTCCACGCGACTGTCTGATCGAGCATTCGGCGCATCGGCCCCAGCGCATAACCCATCAACAACGCGCGTTCCCACGTGGTGGTCGCGGTCATGACAGAGAAACCCGCGCCCTCGCCGCCCAGCAGGCTGTGCTCCTCCAGCCGTACGCCGTCAAAGCTCAACACTCCCATCGGCACGCAGGGCAACGCGGTCTTGTCCAGCGGAGCACCGCGCTCCACGCCTGGCGCCGAGAGGTCAACCAGTGCGACGGACAAGTCGAAGGGAGATCGGCCCTTGCCGGTACGGACGAACACCAACGCGTGATCCGCCACCGGGGCGGCGGTGATGAAGCGTTTCTCGCCAGTCAATCGATAGCTACCATCCGCCTGGCGTTGTGCCACGGTTTCCATCGACATCGGATCACTGCCGCCATGTGCCTCGGTCAGCGCGTGACACAACACTGTCTCGCCGTCTTCCAGGCCTGCCAGTTGTCTGCGCTGCTCGGCATTCAGCCAGGCCTGCATCGGCAATTGCATACCAAACAACTGTGACGCCAGCGCATAGCAAAGGGCTGGACTGATGCCGCTCAGGCCCAATCCTTCCACCATCGCCAGCTTGTTGGTCACTGTGCCATCCGAGGCACGCAGCAAGCCGGTCCTGGCGGCCAGCAACCATTGCTCCCGGAAGGTTTTGCCTTCCAGTTCAGGCCGCAACGCCTGCCCTTGCAAGCAACTCTCCTGCACGGTTTGCTCAACTGTTTTGTCTTCGTTTACGAACAGCATGACTCGCCCTCTCTGTTATCTGCACAGACTCAAGCGAGTTCGACCCGGTTGGCTTCAATCACGGCCCACAACGTGGCCGGCGTGCGAAACGAAGCGGCGATGACTTTTTCTTCCGGAAACGCGATGCCGAACTTTCTCTCGACGTCGGTGACGATGGAGATGATGGTCAGAGAGTCCAGCCAGCCCTCCTCCAGCAGAGCCGTATCGGGCAACACGGTAAGGTTTTCACCTTGGTATTGGGTCAGCAGATTTGCCTGGATCAGCAAGCACAGCGCTTCAATGTTATTCATTGCCTATCTCTTCCATGTTTACGCTCAACATGCCCAAAGCACGTCGATCTATTTTGCCGTTGGCCGTCGCGGGCAGCTTTCGCGCCATACGAATGCCATCCGGTTGCATCCTCTTGGGTAATGCACTGTTCAAGCCGCGAAGAATGTCTGCGCGACTGGCACCGGCACTCACCACATGTACCCAGATTTCGGCCTCCGGCGTTGTGCCTTGGCGAACCACGACCGCCGCCGTTTCAATGCCGGGCAACGCCAGTACCGCACTTTCGATGTCGAGCAGATCGATACGGTGACCGCGGCGCTTGACCTGATGATCACGGCGGCCCTGCAAATGAAAACGACCATCGGCCGCCTGATAGCCGATGTCCCCCGTGCCATAGGCCAGCCTTTGCACGCCATCGCGGAAATACACGTTCTTACGGGCATCGCGGCAGATGCCGTCGACCAGATAACCGGCGAACACCGTTGGGCCGGCAACGAAAATCTCGCCCTGCGCAGCCGCGCGACCGTCCTCGCCGATAAGCTCGACTTCTACCCCTTCGATTGCCCAGCCGATTGACGGTAAAACCGTGTCGACACCCGCCAGGCTCACCTGTTCTGCGGTACACACATTGGTCTCGGTGGGGCCATACAGGTTGTAAAACGGCAAGTCGGGGAATGCCGTCAGATAGCGTGCCAGCAGCTGTGGCGGGAATGGTTCACCGGCGTACAACGCAGCGCGCAGAGCCGATGGCCGCGCCTGCTCGATTGCCCCCTGCTGCAACAGCATCTGATACAAGGTCGGGACGGCGTAAAACACCGAGATACGCTGCTCATCCAGCCAACGCGTGACATCGCGAGGAAACATCTTCAAGAAGTCTGGCATCAGGCAAAGACAGGCTCCCGCCAGTGCGGTCGAGAACAGGTCGAAGGTCGTCAGATCGAAGGTGAGTGCCGCTTGTGAGCCCACCCGATCCTCGCAACTCAGAGCCACCGTGCGGGCTGCCCAGGCAGAAAAATGCAAGACGTTGGCGTGGGTCAGGCATACGCCCTTGGGCGAACCGGTACTGCCCGAGGTAAACAAGACATAACCGCCCTCGTCCCCGGCATGTCGTTGCGGTTGCCCTGGCAAGGCAAACAGCAATAGCCCGTCCACTGTGCGAACATCGCCAGCCTGACCATGAATGGCAACCACCCTGGCCGCTGCGGCCTGGCTTGCCGCAGTTGCCAGCAAAAAATCCAGGTCGGCGTTGGCCAACATGCGTGCGCCCCGTTCCGCGGGGTCCTTGATATCCATCGGAGCAACTAATGCGCCCAGCCTCAATGCGGCATAAATGGCCACAACAGCGCTTGCACTTTTGGCGATATAAATGCCTATTCGATCGCCCGGCTGAACGCCTTGCGCCCGCATCAACTCACATAACTTATTAACTGTTCCGTTAAGTTGTTCGTAGCTGAATGTGCCATCTTGCGCTTCCAGTGCCGATCTCTGCGGATAACGCTGTGCAGCCGCAACCAGTGCCTGATCAAGCCGAATACAATCATTGAACACGGTTGGCCTCTACTTCCAAATTGATATGTCCTGTCGTGGCACCAGGGCAATTGGGGTGGCGATAGTAGAAGGATTCTTCCAACCAGAGTGAATGAACAATTTTTATAAACACTATGCGGAAATGGCATACAAGATGGATCTGAAAAACTTACGCTACTTCGTCGAAGTGACGGAGCATGGAAGCTTCTCGAAGGCCTCCCACAATATTCATGTCACGCAACCGGCGCTGAGCAAAGCGGTGCAACAGCTTGAAGAAGAACTGGGCTCGACGCTGCTGGTGCGCAGCCGTCCAGGCGTGCCATCACGTTTGACGCCATCGGGTGAAGTGGTTTTCCACCACGCCAAACGCATACTCAGTCGCAGCAAGCAAATGCTCACCGACGTCAACCTGCTCAATAGCCTCGTCACCGGCGTGCTTAAGCTGGGCCTGCCGCCGTTAGGCAGTACCGATCACATTGCCTTTGTGTTGACCGAGTTTCGGCAGCGCTTCCCGCAAGTGGAACTGCAGTTGCGCGAACAAGGTGGGCAAGCGCTGGAAGACGCTGTGCGCAAGGGCGAAATAGAACTGGCAATCAGCCTGCGCCCGGATGACGAGGAACTCGCGTGGCTGCCGATTTGCGAGGAACCACTGGTTGTCGTCCTGCCGCCGCGCCACCCACTTGCCAGCCGCCATCGGCTGAGTCTGCCCGATCTGGCGCATCACCCATGGGTCCAGTTACAAGGCGCCTCCATTCTCAATCACCGCATCAAGCTCTGTTGCCCTGATCTGGACGTCAGCCGTCTGCAAGTAGCCAAGAGTGACAACCTGGCTTTTTGCCTGTCATTGGTGGCTGCGAATGCGGGCCTTATGGTACTGCCCAGACTTTTGGCGCAACACCATATTCCGCCCGGTGTGGAAATTGTCCCGCTTGAATGCGCCGAACTTCAGTGGCAACTGGTTGCCATCTGGCGCAAGAACTCGCAACTGTCGGTGGCGGCACAACAATGGCTTGAATTGCTGGCCAATCAAGGGGGCAATAACCTGGAATAACATCGTGATCCAACGACCTGCAGGCATTCAGTAAAGTTCGGACTCGATACTTGAATCACGAATGCTTACTCATTGTTTTTCAGGCATACAAAAGGACAATAACCATTTCCTGTTTGAAAGCCCGTCCCTGGGCTTTCGCTAAATTACAGCCACTCAAAAATCCACAGTCGCCGACAACAGATAAGTTCGCGGCGTCGACAGGGTCAACCCCGGTTCACTGTCATCCGAAGCCCCCGCCGAACTCCAGTAACGCTTGTCCAGCACGTTCTCGACATTGGCGCGCAAGGTCACGGTTTTCTCATCGACCTTGAAGGCATAGCGCGTGCCCACATCAAAACGCTCCCAGGCGTCGATTTGCTTCTCGTTGGACTGATCCAGATACTGCGAGCTGGAATAAATTCCGCGCCCGGTCAACGTCAGTCCCTGCACGGTCGGCACGTCCCATTCGGCGCCCAGATTGACGTTGTATTTCGGGGTCGCCGGCGCGCGATTGCCGTCGAACGTGCCGTTGGTGGTCTTGGTCAGTTCGCTGTCGATGAACATCACGCCGCCCAACAGCCGGAAGCCTTTCAACGGCTCGCCAAACACGCTCAGTTCGACCCCGTCGTTCTGGCGTTTGCCGTTGGGGCCGAAGACGCGTGTCGTGGCATTGGTTTCGTAAGCGGGCTGTTTGATCCGGAATACTGCGGCGGTCAGCGCGTAGGCACCCGCGTCGTACTTGGCGCCGACTTCAACCTGGCGACTGATGAACGGCGGGAAGATTTCGTCCTCGTTGATCGAGGTCGAAGGGGCGATCTTGCCTTGGCTGAGGCCTTCCATGTAGTTGGCGTACAGCGACAACTTGTCCGTCGCCTTGAACAGAATGCCGCCCGAGGGCGAGACTTTTTCTTCATCGTAGGCCGTGTCGCCTTTGACGTCATCGCTCCAGTCATCGACTTTCACCCGTTGCCAGCGAGCGCCCAGCGTCAACAGCAGTCGATCGTCGAAGAACCCCAGCGTGTCAGACAACGCCACGCCGCTGAAGCGGTTTTCGGTGTAGACCTTGGCGTCGTAGCGCGTCGGTGTGCCGGGTTTTGCCGTTTCCACCGGCTCATACAGGTTGCTGCGCCCGGTGGCGTAGCGCGCACCGCCATTCTCGAAATCCATGTAGAAATAGCTGGCCGCGAGGTTGACCTCGTGGCTCACCGGCCCGGTATGGAACCAGTTGCGCACACCGGCCGTGGCCGTGCGCACGTTTTCGTCGCGGGTGAAGTCGCGCGGCAGAACGCTGAAATCACCGGCATCGTTGGTCACGGATACGGCGTGGCGCAAGAAGTCATGATTACTTTTGCGCGCACCGACGCCGCCGTACAGCATCACCGAATCACTGACATCGAACTCGGCATTGAGCGTGCCGAAGGTGTCCCGGGTTTTCGCTTGGCTCCACGGTTGCGCGTAGTTGCGATGCACATTGTTCGCGCTCGGCACCTTGGCATTGGCCGCGACTTGCACGCGTTCCTGCGGTGCATCGGTGTCGCGTTCGGTGTGGCCGATATCCGTCGACAGGCGCAGGCGTTCGCCGCGAAAATCCAGGCCGAGCACGGCCATGTCACGGTCGACGCTTTGATGATCCCACTCCGTGTCACCCGACTGTTTGACGCCGTTGAAACGCAAACCGAACTGGTTGTCTTCGCCAAAACGGCGGCCGACGTCCACGGCGCCACCGAGCTGATTATTGGAGGCGTAGTTGGCGGTCAACGAGGTGATCGGCTGGTCGCTGGCGCGCTTGGGCACCACGTTGATCCCCCCACCGACACTGCCCCGTGGCGAAATGCCGTTGATCAACTGGCTCGGGCCTTTGAGGATGTCGACGCGGTCGGCCATCTCCATGTCGATCGTGTAGGTCGGCAACACGCCGTAGAGGCCGTTATAGGCAACGTCGCTGTTGAACAGACTGAAACCACGGATGGTGAACTGCTCATAGCGGCCACCCGCCGGGTTGGTTGCGCGCACTGACGGGTCGCTGCCGATCAGGTCACCCAAGGTGCGCGCCTGCTGATTCTTCACCGCCTCACTGGTGTAAGTGGTCATGCTGAATGGGGTTTCCATGAAGTCCCTGGAGCCCAGCAAACCCTGTGAGCCCCGGCGCGCCACCTGTCCGCCGGCAAACACATCGGCGTCGGTTGTGCCGGTCGCACCGAGAATCGAAGTCGGCGCCAATTGCAGGCTGCTGCCATCGGCCGCGGGAATCAACGTGTAAGCGTGATCACCCACCGGTTGCAATTGCAGACCGCTGCCCGACAACAGCCGAGTGAAGCCCTCTTCCACGCCATATTCACCGGCCAGGCCATTGCTGTTGCGGCCGCTCACCAGGGCCGGATCGACTGACAGATTGACCCCGGCCAACCCGGCAAAACGCGTCAGCGCCGCACTCAGACTGCCGGCGGGCACCTGATAATTGCGCCGGGCGTCATCGGCCCAACTGGATTGCATCAATACCGGGCTGGCACTCAGGCTCAGCACGAAGCTCAACTGCAACAACGGACGCAAACGACTTGGGAATACTGCGGGCATTGGAAGAAGCTCTCGATTTTGTTCACTTACCTGCAATGACCGGTGAGGCGAAGAAAGGGGACAGGCTTCAGACGATATTTTTTCGCGGCGTCAGCGTGACCCAGAAGCGCGTGCGCGAATGCACCTCCAGCGGCAAGCTTGCCGCCAGCAGCGCCAGCACTTTATCGGTGTCGTCGAGACGGAAACTGCCGGTGATGCGCAGGCTTTCCAGGGCCGGCTCCCACCGCAACAGCCCTGAGCGATAACGACTCAACTCGCGCAGGAAGTCGCCCAGAGGCTGGTTTTGCGCCATCAACACGCCGTCGCGCCAGCCGGGCATTTTGGCGTCGAACGCCGAGACCGGGCCGGCACCGGACGCTTGCAGAGTGATCTGTTGCCCTGCATTCAACTGCAGCGCCGGCCCTTGCAACGGTTGCAACTGCACCGCACCGCTGACCACCGAAACGTTGCAGTCACGTTCATTGAGGCGCACACAGAGTTCGCTGCGACTAACGATGATCCGGCCGTAAGCTGCGTTGATCGTCAATGCAGCGCCGCCAGCGACGTTGAGCGCCATTTCGCCGCGCACCAGGGTCAATTGACGACGGGCCAGATCAACGTTCACCGCGCTCGCCGTATTGAGTTGCAAAGTACTGCCGTCGGCCAACCGTGTTCGTGTGTGCTCGCCAGTGCCGGTCTGCAAGTCGGCGCGCCAGACGTCCAAGGGCAATTGGCGACTGACCAGCCACGCCGTCGGCATCAATGCGGCCAGCGCCAGCGCCCGTTTCAGCGCCGCACGCCGCGCCAGGTCCGGGCGATCCAGTGTGGCCATGGCCAATTCTGCGGGCAGACTGGAAAAACGCTGGCGCAACAACTGGATCTTCTGCCAAGCGTTTTCATGGCGGCTATCGCTGTCGCGCCAAGCCTTCAGCCGCACGTGATCCGTTTCACTGGCTTCACCCGATTCAAGCAACGCCAGCCATTGCGCGGCGGCGCGCGCCACTTCGCGTGCTTCCGTATTGGGCGCTACACGCATCATAGATCCAACATCAAGCAATGCTCGTAAGCCTGCGCCATATAACGTTTTATGGTTCGCTCAGAGACCTGCAGGCGCTCAGCGATTTCGCGGTAACCGAGGCCTTCCAGCTGACTCCAGAGAAATGCCCGCCGCACTGGCCGTGGCAAGCCATCGAGCAATTCATCCAACGCTTGCAGAGTTTCCAGCAGCACCCAGCGTTGCTCGGGCGACGGCACGCATTCTTCGGGCAATTGCGCGAGGGCTTCGAGATAGGCTTTTTCCAGGCTGCGGCGCGTGTAGAAATTGCTCAGCAGGCGTTTGCCGACGGTCAACAGGTACGCCCGTGGCTCACGCATGTCGGCAATCGGTTGCGCGCTGCACAGCACACGCACAAAGGTGTCCTGACTCAGGTCGGCCGCATCCCAGGCATTGCCCATGCGCCGCCGCAGCCAGGTTTCCAGCCAGCCTTGATGATCGCGATACAGTTCGTGCAGGTGCTGCGGCGATGGCGTCGCTGCTTCAGTCATCTCAAGAGTCCTGCGCGAAGTCAGTTTCAAATGAGAGTGATTCTATTTAACTTGCGCGCCGACACAAAGCCTTTTTATCCGCTACGGCATTCAAGAGCGCTTTAGCGTCTCGCTCGGTAATTCCTTGAACAACGCCCGATAACTGCTTGAAAACCGTCCCAGATGCCAGAACGACCACTGCATGGCCACCTCGGCAACGGTGGTTTCCGTGGGGCGACGCTTGAGCAGTTCGCGGTGGGCGCTGTTCAACCGGCGCAGACGTAACCAGTGGCTCGGCGTCATGCCGGTGTAGGCCTTGAAGGCCTGTTGCAACTGACGCAATGACACGCCCGCAACCTGCGAGAGTTCGAGCAGATTGAGGGTCTCTTCCGCTGAGTCCGCCGCCCAGTCACCGACGCGTTTCATGATGGCGCGCTCTGCAGTGCGCCGCTGCAAGCCGCCGCCGTCCAGGCACACCCGCGCGTTGTCGAGGATGAACAGACAGTCATCCAATAGCTGCCTGGTTAGACCATCTTTATCAAGCGGATCAACAGCTTGCGACAACTTCGTGAGAGTCGAGCTTAACCAGCGACTGAACAAGGCGTTCTGCCCGCAGTTGAGCTGGGTCATAAACATCCCTTCCAGTTTCGCCACGTCCAGACCGTGCTGGCGAACGAACTCCGGGCCGAACACCACGGCGATTTCCTGGTAGTTCTCCGGGGTGATCCAGATGTTGCGACTGTCTTCATTGAGCAGATAAAGCGCGTTGTCACTGCGATCAAAACAGAACGCCAGCGCCCCCGACGGTGCACTGAAATTCTGCTCGACGCGGGTGTTCATTTGCTCTTCGTAGACCTCGACACCCTGCAGATCCAGATAGCGAATCTGCCCGGCGAAATGGCCTGGCGACATCTGTTGGTAATGCTGTACCCAACCCGGTGTCACGCGAACTTGTTCAGCGACATCGGCGGTGTTGAACGCTTGTACCTGGAGCGGATTGCACGTTGTCATGGGGTGACCTTGCGCACTCTTTTGGTGCGCTTTGGTGCTGCTTAAAGTGGATAGATGGAACTGCAAGGCTCGCCCAAGATAGTCGTCAACGCGCCACAGGGGAAGGGGCGGAAGATGAAACCCGCCCTCCCCGGCGTCTATAAAACCAATAACGAGGTCTTTATGAATGCCCCTTTCGATCAGCTGTTCACGTGGCTGAAAGATCACAAGATTACCGAAGTTGAATGTGTGGTCAGCGACCTGACCGGCATCGCCCGCGGCAAGATCGCACCGACCAACAAGTTCCTGCATGAGCGAGGCATGCGCCTGCCGGAAAGTGTGCTGCTGCAAACGGTAACCGGGGATTTTGTCGACGACGACATCTACTACGACCTGCTCGATCCTGCCGACATCGACATGGTCTGCAAACCAGTGGCTGACGCGGTCTACGTGATTCCATGGGCGATCGAACCGACCGCCATCGTCATCCACGACACCTTCGACAAGTTCGGCAACCCGATCGAACTGTCGCCGCGCAACGTGCTGAAGAAAGTCTTGCAGCTGTACACCGACAAAGGCTGGAAGCCGATTGTTGCGCCGGAAATGGAGTTCTACCTGACCCAACGTTGCGAAGACCCGGATTTGCCGCTGAAGGCACCGCTGGGCCGTTCGGGCCGTGCGGAAAGCGGTCGTCAGTCGTTTTCCATCGATGCCGCCAACGAATTCGATCCGCTGTTCGAAGACGTCTACGACTGGTGCGAACTGCAAGGCCTGGACCTCGACACGCTGATCCACGAAGACGGCCCGGCGCAGATGGAAATCAACTTCCGCCACGGCGACGCGCTGGATCTGGCCGACCAGATCACCGTGTTCAAACGCACCATGCGTGAGGCTGCGCTCAAGCACAACGTTGCCGCGACGTTCATGGCCAAGCCGATCGGCGATGAACCGGGCAGCGCCATGCACATCCACCAGAGCGTGGTCGAGATCGCCACCGGCAAGCCGATCTTTGCCAACGCCGACGGGCAGATGAGCGAACTGTTCCTGCATTACATCGGCGGTTTGCAGAAGTACATCCCGAAAGTGCTGCCGATGTTCGCGCCGAACGTCAACTCGTTCCGCCGTTTCCTGCCGGATACCTCGGCGCCGGTCAACGTCGAATGGGGCGAAGAAAACCGCACCGTCGGCCTGCGTGTGCCGACCTCCAGCCCTGAGGCGATGCGTGTGGAAAACCGCTTGCCGGGCGCGGATGCCAACCCGTATCTGGCGATTGCCGCGAGCCTGCTCTGCGGCTACATCGGCATGGTCGATGGCATCGAGCCGAGCGCCGGGGTACAGGGCCGCGCCTACGAACGCCGCAACCTGCGTTTGCCGATCACCATCGAGGAAGCGCTGACGCAGATGGAAGAGTGCGAAACCGTGGCGAAATACCTCGGCGACAAGTTCGTCCGTGGTTACGTCGCGGTGAAGCGTGCCGAGCATGAAAACTTCAAGCGCGTGATCAGCTCGTGGGAGCGTGAGTTCCTGATGCTCAGCGTTTAATTCAAATTTGCACAAAACCTGTGGGAGCGGGCTTGCCCGCGATGGCGGCGGCACATTCAGCAGTGATGTCGAAGCTGCCGACCTCATCGCGGGCAAGCCCGCTCCCACAGGATTAGCGAACCACCTGAAAAGTCCAATAAATTAGAGGTGTCGATATGCGTCTGTTGAAATCCATGGTTCCCGCCGCTCTGGCCCTGATGTGCAGCGTTGGAGCACACGCCCAGCCCCAGGTCAGCGTCTACAACTGGACCGACTACATCGGCGAAACCACCCTCGCCGACTTCCAGGCAAAAACCGGGATCAAGGTGATCTACGACGTCTTCGACTCCAACGAAACCCTCGAAGGCAAGCTCCTCGCCGGGCGCACCGGGTATGACGTGGTCGTGCCATCCAACCACTTCCTCGCCCGTCAGGTGAAGGCCGGGGCTTTCCTCAAACTGGATCGTTCGCAACTGCCGAACTTCAAAAACCTTGATCCGAAGCTGCTTGAACTGCTGGAGAAAAACGACCCGGGCAACGAGCACTCGGTGCCGTACCTGTGGGGCACCAACGGCATCGGCTACAACGTCGACAAGGTCAAGCAAGTGCTGGGCATCGATCACATCGATTCCTGGGCCGTGCTGTTCGAACCCGAGAATCTGAAAAAACTCACCCAGTGTGGCGTGTCGATGATGGATTCCGCCGACGAAGTCTTCCCTGCGGTGCTCAACTACATGGGCATGGACCCACGCAGCGAAAACCCCGAAGACTACAAAAAAGCCGAAGCGAAACTGCTGAGCATTCGTCCGTACATCACCTATTTCCATTCCTCCAAATACGTCTCGGATCTGGCCAACGGTGACATCTGCGTAGCCTTCGGCTATTCCGGTGACGTGTTCCAGGCCGCCAACCGCGCCAAGGAAGCCAAGAACGGCGTGAACATCGCCTACGCCATCCCGAAAGAAGGCGCCAACCTGTGGTTCGACCTGCTGGCGATTCCCGCCGACGCGAGTAACACCAAAGAAGCGCACGCCTTCATTAATTACCTGCTCGATCCGCAAGTGATTGCCAAGGTCAGCGCGTCGGTCGGTTATGCCAACCCGAACCCGGCCGCCAAGCAGTACATGGATCAGGCGCTGGTCAACAACCCTGAGGTGTATCCGCCGCAGGAAGTGCTCGACAAGCTCTACATCTCTACCACCCCGCCTCAAGCGATCATGCGTCTGATGACCCGGTCCTGGAGCAAAGTGAAGTCGAACAAATGAATCAGTACACCGAAGAACACGCCCGCTCCTACTACGCAGCTTCAGCGCGGGCGACCACGGCCTATCCGCAACTGGAAGGTGAGCTGAGCGCCGATGTCTGCGTGATCGGCGGCGGGTTCACCGGGGTCAACACGGCCATTGAACTGGCACAGCGCGGGCTTTCGGTGATTCTGATCGAAGGCCGGCGCATCGGCTGGGGCGCCAGCGGGCGCAACGGCGGGCAGTTGATTCGTGGCATTGGCCATGACGTCGACGGCTTCGCCAAGTATGTCGGCCAGGACGGCGTGCGTTACTTGCAGCGCGCCGGCATCGACTCGGTGGAACTGGTGCGCCAGCGCATCGGCGACCACGGCATCGAGTGCGACCTGCGTTGGGGCTTCTGCGATCTGGCCAACACCTCTGCGCAGTTCGATGCATTCAAGGAAGAACTGGTCGACCTCGCCGAACTCGGTTATGCCCACGCAACCCGCCTGATCGGCCCGGAGCAGATCCGCCAGCAAGTGGTCAACTCCGAGATCTATGCCGGTGGGCTGGTGGACATGGGTTCCGGGCATCTGCATCCGCTGGATCTGGTGCAAGGCGAAGCGCGGCTGGCGGCCTCCCTTGGCGTGCGGATCTTCGAGCAAAGTCAGGTGCTGGAAATCATCCATGGCGCGACGGTGCAAGTGCGCTGCGCCCATGGCACGGTGCGTGCCGGTAGCCTGGTGCTCGGCTGCAATGCGCATCTGGATGAACTCGAACAACAACTCAGTGGCAAAGTGCTGCCGGCCGGCAGTTACATCATTGCCACCGAACCGTTGTCGGAGGAGCGCGCCGCGCAACTGATCCCGCAGAATCTGGCGGTGTGCGACCAGAAAGTCGGCCTCGATTATTACCGGCTCTCGGCTGACCGGCGCTTGTTGTTCGGCGGTGCCTGCCATTATTCCGGGCGCGATCCTGCGGACATCGCTGCGTACATGCGGCCGAAGATGCTCAAGGTCTTCCCGCAATTGGCAGACGTGCGCATCGATTACCAGTGGGGCGGCAAGATCGGCATCACCGCCAACCGTTTCCCGCAGGTCGGGCGGCTCAAGCAGCATCCGAATGTGTTTTATGCGCAGGGCTACTCCGGCCATGGCCTGAACGTCACCCACTGGTGCGCGAAACTGCTCGGCGAAGCGATTCATGCCGGGCACAGCCAAGGCCTGGACGTGTTCAGCGGCGTGCCGCACATGACCTTCCCTGGCGGTCCGGCGCTACGCTCGCCCCTGCTGGCGCTGGGCATGTTCTGGTACCGCCTGCGCGAAATCCTCGGCTAACCCCCTACCCAATCTGATCGTTCCCACGCTCCGCGTGGGAATGCCTCAAGGGACGCTCTGCGTCCAGTGACGCGGAGCGTCACGGGCTGCGTTCCCACGCGGAGCGTGGGAACGATCAATTCGCAGTGCATGGGGTATACAGATTTGCTCTATCGCCAAGCACTTCTATATTGATGAGGTGCTTTTGCGTTCCTGACGCTCAGTGCCCAATCAATCGAGGAGGACATGGATGAAGTCGTCAGCCACCGACGAGCCGCGAGCACCAGGCCAGGCCCCCATCAAAACCCGCCGCTTCGGCATTTCACTGGTCTGGATCGTGCCGATCGTGGCCGTGCTGGTGGGCATCTCGCTGGTTGTGCACAACATCCTCCAGGAAGGCCCGACCATCGTGGTCACCTTCAAGACTGGCAGCGGGCTGACGGCGAACAAAACCGAGGTCAAGTACCGCAACGTGGTCGTCGGCCAGGTCACGGATGTCGACTTGAGCGACGACCAGAAAAGCGTCAACGCCACCATCAAGCTGGCCAAGCAGGCCGAAACCTTCACCCGCGAAGACTCGCAGTTCTGGGTCGTGCGCCCACGGATCGGTGCTGGCGGTGTTTCCGGCATCGACACCCTGCTCTCCGGTGACTACATCGGTGCCGACATCGGCCAGTCCAATGCCCGCGCGAAAAACTTCAAAGGCCTCGAAAACCCGCCACCGATTACCTACGGCGAACCCGGCAAGCGTTTTATGCTGCACGCCCCGGACCTGGGCTCACTGGACATCGGCTCGCCGGTTTACTACCGCAAGATCCCGGTCGGCCAGGTCGTTACTTACGCCCTCGACCCGGATGGCAAGGGCGTCAATATCGAAGTGTTCATCCACGCGCCAAACGATGCCTTTGTCACCGAAAACACCCGTTTCTGGAACGCCAGCGGCATTGATATCAATGTCGGCGCCAACGGTTTTGCCGTGAAAACCGAGTCGTTATCGACCTTGCTGGTCGGCGGTATTGCCTTCCGCGCCCCCGATTACAGCCCCAACGACGTTGCCGCCGCCGACGACAAGGATTTCGATTTGTTCGCCGACCAGCAAACCGCCCTCGCCCCGCCCAACGGCAAGGCGCAATACCTGAGTTTGCGCTTCGATCAAGCCATGCGCGGGCTGAAGGTCGATGCCCCGGTCGAGTTCCTCGGCATGGAAATTGGTCGAGTGGTCGCAATCAATCTTGATTTCGACCCGCAAAAACGCAGTTTCCCGGTCAACGTCGGCATTGTCATCTATCCGCAGCGCCTCGGTCTGGCCTATAAAAAAATGCTCACCACCTTCAAGCACGATCCAAACGACGAAGCCGCCGGCATACGCCTGATGGGCACTTTCATCGACAATGGCCTGCGGGCCCAGGCCCGCAGCGGCAACCTGCTTACCGGGCAGTTGTACATCGCCCTGGACTTCTTTCCGAAAGCCGAAAAAGTGGCGTTTGATCCGACCCAGCGTCCGGTGGTGATCCCGACCGTTCCGGGCAGCCTCGAACAGTTGCAGGAAAAACTCGAAGCCGTGGTCGACAAGCTCAACAAGCTGCCGGTTGATCGCATTGCCAGCAACCTCGACAGCAACCTGGTCGAACTGCGCAAAGGCCTGGCCCAATTCAACGCGAAGACCTTGCCGGGCGTGCAGAACACCCTTGCCGACGTCAGCAAAACCCTGCAGTCCGCCAGTTCGACCCTGGCCGAAGATTCACCGCAACGCGAGAAGCTCACCGAGACCCTCGACGAACTCGGCCGCATGTCGCGCTCCCTGCGTGAACTCTCGGATTACCTCGGTCGCCATCCGGAATCGCTGATTCGCGGTCGCCCAGACAACGCAGCGCCACTGGACCTGAAAGGACCGCCACGCAATTGAGCACAGGAGCTACCCCATGGCTTTACCGCTGAAGATCACCGTGCTCGCTGCGTTCATGTTGTTGGGCGCCTGCCGCAGCGACCCGATCAGCTTTCACACGCTGACCCCGGTGCAACTGGGCAGCACCCGCTCCGGGGTGCAAATCCCGATTGAAGGCATCAGCGTGCCGCCGCAGGTCGACCGCCCGCAAATCGTCATTCGTCAGGGCAACAGTGGCCTGGCGATTCTTGAAACCCAATGGTGGGGCGCGAGTCTGGCGGATGAATTGCGCAGTGCGTTGACCGATCAATTGAATAACAGCAGCGGCCGCGGCAACGTCTCGGTGCGCATCGACGTCCAGCGCTTCGACTCGATTCCCGGCCAGTACGCGCTGATCGATGCGAAATGGCGGCTGCGCCCGCTGGGCGATACCGACAGCGAACTGGTCACGTGCCGTTCGACCTTGCAGACCCCGTCGGGGCCGAGCATCGATGAACTGGTGACGGCTCAGCAGAACAACGTCAAACGCCTCGCGGCGCTGATCAGTCAGGCCGCCGGTAATCCGCGCGCTTGCCCGCCCTCCTCCTGAGCCAGGGTCACGGTAAAAATACAACCGTTAGGCTCGCGGGTCGTCAGTTGTACCCGCCACTGTTGCTGGTTGCAGATTCGCTGCACCAGCGACAGTCCGAGACCAAGCCCTTCCCCACGTTGTTCATCGCCGCGCACGAAGGGCTGAAACATCGCGTGGTGTTGCTCCTCGGGAATGCCGATGCCACTGTCCTCGACCACAAAACTGTCGTCACGCAGGGTCAAGCGAACAAAGCCGTGGTCGGTGTAGTGCCAGGCGTTGCGCAACAGATTACCCAGCACCGACTGCAAGAACGTCAGGTTGTAGCGCGTCGTGCAATCCAACTGCTCAACGTAGATAAACTCCAGGCCTTTTTCGCGGATCAACCGCCCCCAGACTTCTACCTGGGCATCCGCCACTTCCTTGAGCGTTACCGACGACTGCACGGATACTTCATCAGGCTTTCGCGCGAGCATCAGGAAGGTTTCAACCAACTGGCGCATTTCACTGCTGGCGCGGGCAATGCGATTGACCTGCGCCGTTGAACGCGCATCCAGTGACGGGTTGGCCGACAGCAGTTCGCAAGAGCTGCCGAGCACCATCAGCGGTGTGCGCAGTTCATGGCTGACGTCGCTGGTGAAGAGTTTTTCGCGGCTCAGGGTGGCTCGCAGGCGACCAAGGGTCTCATCGAACGAGAGCGCCAGTTCGCCAACTTCATCAGCGGCGTAATCCGGGTGCAGGGGTGGCGCCAGTTCGATGAGCTGATCGCGGTGGCGCACCTGTCGCGCCAGGCGGATCACCGGCGCCATCACCCGGCGCGCCAGCAACCGGCCGAGCACAATCGCCAATAGAATGCTGAGGATGAAACCGACAATCACCACGATGAACAACAAGTGTTCACGCTGTTCGAGACTGCCCTGGTCACGCAGCAGCACGTACTTGCGCCCGGCCACCGATTCGACCATCGCGTAGAAGTCTTCACCGTGGAACTTGATCTCCTGAAAGCCCAGTGGCAGCGCCGCCAATTGCGTGGTTAGCGTCAGCGGGGGCTTGGCGCCTTCAGCGAAAAACAACTCGCTCTTTTCCGGCTTGTGGCTCCAGTGGCTGATGTCTTCCATCGCCAGCAGCCGGTGCAGGCCACCGCTCAACGTGGTGGTGGTCAATTTTCGCTCGACCACATGCACGGTGGCGACGATCCCCAACGCAAATACCCCGGCGACGAAGGCACTCATCAGGGCGAACACGATCACGATCCGCGTCGTCAGGCTGTGCTTGAGATCCATTCGTTCAGTCGGCTCCTATCGGGTTGTCTGGCGTGAGGGCAACAATAGAACAGCGCAACGCCGTTGTCCGCCACAACCGAGCTTCGCCGCAACCCCTGCGCGTTGTTAAGACCTGCGCCAAACAAAAACAGCGTTTGAGTTTATTTATCAAATAGCCGTTTTAGTTAGGCGCTTCAACTTTCCGCAATTTTTTCACATGTTATTCACCGCGCCCCTACGACCCCGAACTTAGTGTTCAGCCAGCATTCAACCAAGTAGTCGTAAAGTTGCTCGCTGCCTGAGCCTTGCGTTGCACTGAATGAAACATCAGGAGTTAGAAGGGGCAATATTGTGGCGCAATTATTTCAATCTGAAACACCATCAAAGTTGCCGCGTACTCCGCGCCTGCGCCTGTTGATCGCGCTTGCTTGCGTTGTGTTCTTAGCGATCCTGGTCAGCGGTTTTGTCTGGTGGCCACGCTCGCCGGCTGACCTCGATCACGCCGATCGCGCCACCACCGCCGAGTGGGTCAAGGCGTGGCAAGCGGGCGAAATCGTCGCGTTGGTCCGCCATACCGAACGCTGCGATCGCTCGAGCAACACTTGCCTCGGCCCGGCTGACGGCATCACCGAAGCGGGCAATCTCGCGGCAGCAGCAGTCGGTCAGGGCTTTGTGCGTCTCGGCATGCAGCAGACGCACGTATTGAGCAGCCCGTTGACGCGGACAGCACAAACCGCACACTCGATGTTCGGTCATGACGCCAGCACTGAGGATTGGCTGGCCACCTGCGGACCGACGCTGCGCGATGAAATCGTCGCGAACAAGACACCGCAGCACAATCTGATTCTGGTCACCCACAGCGGTTGTATCAGCGACTTCGAAAAACAGAGCGGTTTTCCTCATGCAATTGCCGCCGAATACGGCAGCGTATTACTGGTGCGAATTAACCATCAGCAGAAACTTAGCGTCCTGGGCATTTTAAATACCCCGTTCTGGCAAACAACAAGTGCCCATTAACCCGCAAACATCCGAACTTTCGCCCCAAATACTTTATCCGCGCCAAGGTCCAGTCATGACGTCTGATAACAAACCGTTGCGCCACGCTGTCCGACATTTATCACAAGCCCCCTCGATGGTTGAGCGCTGGGCGATTCCCGGGCTGATTTTCGCCTTCGTGCTGTTTTATCTGCTGCCACTGATGAGCCACGGCTTGTGGATCCCCGACGAAACCCGTTACGGCCAGATCAGCCAGGAAATGCTCCTCAGCGGCAACTGGGTCGCACCGCATTTCATGGGCATCCGCTACTTCGAGAAGCCGATTGCCGGTTACTGGATGATCGCCATCGGTCAGGCGATTTTCGGTGACAACCTGTTCGGGGTGCGCATCGCCTCGGCATTGAGCAGTGGCGCCAGCGTCTGGCTGGCCTATGTGCTGGCGCGGCGTTTGTGGAACAGCCCGCGCATCAGCGCTGCCTGCGCGTTGCTGTACATGAGTTTTGGCCTGATCGCCGGTCAGGCGGGCTACGCCAACCTCGATCCGCAATTCGCCTTGTGGGTCAATCTGAGTCTGGTCGCGGTGTGGTTTGCCATTGATAGCCGCAGCGTAAAGGCCCGCCTCGGCAGTTGGGCGTTGCTGGGCGCCGCCTGCGGAATGGGCCTGATGACCAAGGGTTTTCTCGCCCTGCTGCTGCCGGTGTTGATCGCCCTGCCCTACATGATCTGGCAACGCCGCTTTGGTGAAATACTGCGTTACGGGCTGGTGGCGGTGCTGGTCGCCGCACTCGTCAGCGTGCCTTGGGCGTTGGCCGTGCAGGCGCGCGAACCGGATTTCTGGCGATTCTTCTTCTGGCATGAACACATTCGCCGTTTTGCTGCCGGCGATGATGCCCAGCATGCGCGGCCATGGTGGTTCTACCTGCCGTTGCTGTTCGCCGCGACGCTGCCGTGGGCCATGTTGTTGCCGTCGACGTTGATCCGTACCTGGCGCGAAAGACGCCAGCCGAAAATCGCGTTTCTCGCGTTGTGGTTCCTCCTGCCATTAGCGTTTTTCAGCCTGAGCAGCGGCAAGTTGCCGACTTACCTCATGCCGTGTCTGCTGCCTTTGGCCTTGCTCATGGGGCACAACGTGGTGCACTGGCTGCAGCAGCGCGACAGCCGTATCCTGCGTCTCAATGGAGTAATCAACACAGCACTGGCGAGCGTTGCCCTGATTGCGCTGATCTATCTGCAAACCAGCAAAGAGCTCTACACCCACAGCGAAATGTTCAGCCTGTCGCTGGTGTTTATCGTGTTGATCGGCTGGATCATCGCCAACGCCCTGCAGATCATGCGTCCGCTGACTCTGTGGGCGATGCCGGCGCTGGGCATCGGCCTGTTGATCGCGCTACTGCCGGCGGCCATGCCCGCGCTGATCGTCGACAGCAAAATGCCTGACCAGTTTATTGCCGAACATCAGCAGGCATTGAGTGAAACGGCGTCACTGTTGAGTAATGACCTGGGCGCGGCGTCGGCGCTGTCGTGGCGTTTGCAGCGACCGCAAGTCGACCTGCTCAACACCGTCGGTGAGCTCAAATACGGTCTCGAAGACCCGGCCATGGCGTCGCGCAAGGTCAGCCTGGCCGACGTCGGCGAATGGATGACGCAAGCACGCCAAAAAGGCTCGGTGGCAGTGGTGATGCGCGTCAACAGCACGCAGGACGAACAGGAAATCGGCCTGTTGCCGGCGGATGGCAAGCACTACCAGCGCGGCAATCTGCAAATCTACATCTTCGCCAAGAGCCAGCCATGAGCTCAACGGCCAATGACCGCAAGGCTTTATGGATGCTGCTCGCGGCCACGGCGTTGATGTTGCTCTTCGGCCTCGGCGTTCGCGAACTGTGGGGCGCGGAAACCCGCTGGGCCAACATTGCTTTGCAGATGCTGCAAAGCGGCGACTATTTCGATCCGTATCTCAAGGGCGGGCCGTACTACGACAAACCGCTGCTGTCGTACTGGTTGATTACCGCCAGCGCCTGGCTGACCGGCAGCCTCGGGCCTTGGTCACTGCGTTTGTCGTCGGTTGTCGCGGCGTGGTTGAGTGTCTGGCTGGTGTACCTGCTGGGTGAGCAGCTGTTTCGCAAAGGCACCGGACTGATCGCCGGATGGATGCTGGCCACTACGTTCTATTTCGTGTTCTGGGCGCGCGTCGCCACCGCCGACATCCTCACCGTGTGCGGCGTGCTCGCTGCCGTGTGGTGGTACTGGCGCGGGCCGGACGATACAAAACTCTGGCGATACGTAGTGTTTTTCGGCTTGCTGGCGTTGACCTCGCTGTTCAAGGGCTTGATCGGCTTCATTCTGCCGGGGCTGGTGTTGCTGCCGCACCTGCTGAGCGACAAGCGCTGGAAGCTGCACCTGAATCTGCGTCTGGCTGCAGCGTTGCTGATTGCCGGTACGTTCTACATGGCGCCGTTCCTGCTCTCGCATCTGTATGGCGCGCCGAACTACGGCGAAAGTGGCCTGGGTCTGGTGCTGCGGGAAAACGTCGTGCGGTTTTTCCAGCCGTTCGACAACATCGGGCCGATCTACACCTACCTTATATATCTGCCGGTCTACACCTTGCCTTGGGCACCCTGCTGGTTGATTGCATTGTGGGTGGCGCTGCGGCATTGGCGGCAGATCGAGCCGGACACCCGCTGGCTGATTCAGGGGCTGGCCTTGCTGATGATCTTCTTCACCGCCAGCGGCAGCCGCCGCAGCTATTACGTGCTGCCATTGGTGCCGTTCGCACAACTGCTCGGCGCCTGGTGGATCACCCGGCGCATGGCGGCGCGCAACGTCGAAGGTCGTGGATTGAACATCGGTTTTGGCGTCGCCACTGCGGTGCTGGTGGGCGTACTTGGCGTGCTCTACCCGTGGACCAACAGCGGTGGCGGCGTGATCCGTTTCGGCGAAACCGTGCGCGAACAGGCCAGCCAGCAGGCGCCGCTCGATCAGTGGCGCATGGTCATGGTCGAGGTCGACAACAAAGTGCCGATGTACCTGCAAACCGGCGGAGCGCCGTTCTATTACGTGGCGCAAACCGCAGACTTTCCGCGCAGCGGCGACAGTGCCGCGCTGATCGCCTGGCTTGAACGCAGCAGCGGTCAGCAATGGAATCCGCAACGCACCATCTTCGTTGCGCAGTACCGCCAAGGCGAGCCTGTGCCGCTCGGTTATCTCAGCGCCGACCACCGGATCATCACCACCACGCCGACACGCGGCGAGCAATTTTTCCATGGCCGCGAGGACCAGAGCGTCGCCTACCTGCCCAATCCCTCCTGAAATCTCATGACGTTAAATGACGCACGGCAATCGTGCGTTTTCGAGTCGCTGCTAATCTGAATGAAAATGACATGTATTAACGGTTTGTTTGACGTTTTTTTCTCATTTGCCTCTCTACATTGCCTGCGACTCAACATATGCAAATCATTCGCATTGAAGTCCGCTCGCGAGTGCCTGCCCATACCGTCTGAAAAACAGGAGCGTTGTCGTCATGAATCCACAGTTTCCGTCCTTCCTGAAACGCGCGTTGCTGGCCAGCGCCCTGCTCGCTGCCAGCCAGGCCTACGCCGCCGACGGCGTCGGTCTATTGGTTTACAACGCGCAGCATGAAAGCCTGACCAAGGCCTGGGTCGCCGGCTTTACCGAAGAGACCGGCATTCCGGTGACGATTCGCAATGGCGATGACACCGAAATGGGCAATCAATTGGTACAGGAAGGCGCGGCCTCTCCGGCGGATGTGTTCCTCACCGAAAACTCCCCGGCGATGGTGCTGGTCGACAACGCCAAATTGTTCGCGCCGATCGCGCCCGCCACGCTGGAACAAGTCGATGCAGCCTACCGTCCGGCCCACGGCCAGTGGATCGGCATCGCTGCGCGCTCCACGGTGTTCGTCTACAACCCGGCAAAACTTGCGGAAAAAGACCTGCCGAAATCCCTGCTCGACCTGGCCAAACCGGACTGGAAAGGTCGCTGGGCCGCCTCCCCGGCGGGTGCTGATTTTCAGGCCATCGTCGCTGCGGTGCTGGAGCAAAAAGGCGAAGCCGCCACGCTCGACTGGCTCAAAGGCATGAAGACCAACGCCACCGTGTATCGCGGCAACAGCGCCGTGCTCAAAGCAGTCAACGCCGGCCAGATCGACAGCGGCGTGATCTATCACTATTACAGCTTCGTCGATCAGTCCAAGACCGGCGAAAACAGCCAGAACACCAAGCTCTACTATTTCAAACATCAGGACCCGGGCGCGTTTGTCAGCACCTCCGGCGCCGGCGTGCTGGCCTCCAGCAAACACCAGCAAGACGCACAGAAGTTCGTCAAATACATCACCGGCAAAGAGGGTCAGGAAATCCTCCATAGCGGCACCTCGTTTGAGTACGCGGTGGGCAAAGACGCGCCTTCGAATTCTAAGCTGACGCCGTTGAAGGAGCTCGATGCGCCAAAGGTTGATGCATCGAAACTCGACAGCAAGAAAGCCGTCGAGCTGATGACTCAGGCGGGAATCCTGTAAGTGATCCCGGAACCTTTACCGGCGGAAATCGCTGCGGCGTCTTCCGCTCACCTGCCACTGAAAACCCGCGCCCTCACTGGTCGCGGGGGGTCGTGGGTAGTTGCCTTGGCGATCACGGTTTCACTGTTGTCGTTGCTGCCGATTGCGTTTGTGATCGGCGTGTCGTGGGCGACCGGCTGGGCGACGATCGAAGCCCTGGTGTTTCGCCCAAGGGTTGGCGAACTGCTGATCAACACGGTGCTGCTGGTGTTGATCACCCTGCCCTTGTGCATTGTGCTCGGCACGACGCTGGCGTGGCTGACCGAACGCAGCAACCTGCCCGGGCGGCGCCTGTGGTCATTGCTTGCAGTGGCGCCGTTGGCGGTGCCGGCGTTCGTGCACAGCTATGCGTGGGTCAGCCTGATTCCATCGATCCATGGATTGCCGGCCGGAGTGCTGGTGTCGGTGATCGCCTATTTCCCGTTCCTTTATCTGCCGGTTGCAGCGACCTTGCGGCGACTCGATCCAGCGATAGAAGACGTTGCCGAATCCCTCGGTCTCAAGCCCTGGGCGGTGTTTTTCCGCGTGGTGCTGCCGCAGTTGCGCCTGGCGATTTGTGGCGGTGCGCTGCTGGTGGGTTTGCATCTGCTGGCCGAGTACGGCCTCTACGCGATGATCCGTTTCGATACGTTCACCACAGCGATTTTCGATCAGTTCAAATCAACCTTCAACGGCCCGGCGGCGAACATGCTCGCGGGGGTTCTGGCCCTGTGCTGTCTGGCGATGCTCACGGTCGAATCAGCCGCCCGTGGCAAGGCGCGTTACGCCCGCGTGGGTTCCGGCAGTGCGCGCGAACAACGCACCGTGTTGCTGAGTCGCGGCGCCAAAGCGCTCGGGCTGGGCCTGCAAATGCTGACGTGCCTGCTCGCTCTCGGCGTACCGTTGCTGACCTTGGGGCGCTGGTTGATCGCCGGTGGTCTGGAGGTCTGGGGCGGCGGCGAGTTATTGCCCGCGCTGTTGCAAACCCTGTCGTTCGGCGTGGCCGGAGCGCTGTTGACCAGTCTGGCGGCGATACCGATTGCCTGGTTGTCGATCCGTGCGCCCGGCAAACTGCAACGTTTGCTGGAAGGCTGCAACTACATCACCAGTTCGTTGCCGGGGATTGTCGTCGCATTGGCGCTGGTGACCGTGACCATCCATTTCGCCCGACCGATCTACCAGACCACTATCACCGTGTTGCTGGCCTACTTGCTGATGTTCCTGCCGCGCGCACTGGTCAGCCTGCGCGCAGGTTTCGCCCAGGCGCCGGTGGAGCTGGAAAACATCGCGCAAAGCCTCGGCCGCTCGCCGTTGCGCGCCTTGTGGCTGATCACCCTGCGCCTCGCCGCACCCGGCGCGGCAGCCGGTGCAGCGCTGGTGTTTCTGGCGATCACCAATGAACTGACCGCGACCCTGCTGCTCGCCCCCAACGGCACGCGCACCCTCGCGACCGGATTCTGGGCCATGACCAGCGAAATCGATTACGCCGCTGCGGCGCCTTACGCACTGCTGATGGTGCTGTTATCGCTGCCGCTGACGGCCATCCTCTACCACCAATCCAGGCGCACCGCGGGCCGATGAACGCACTTGAACTGATCTCCCTGAGCAAAGCCTTTGGCGCGCAGAAAGCGCTGGATGACATCTGCCTGTCCGTACCGACTGGCAGCCGCACGGTGATTGTCGGCCCTTCGGGTTCCGGTAAAACCACGCTGTTGCGGATGATCGCCGGTTTCGAATTCCCCGACGCCGGCAGCCTGACTCTCAACGGTCAGGTGCTGGTCGACAGCACTCACGCGGTTCCGGCCTATCAGCGCCAGATCGGCTACGTGCCGCAGGACGGCGCGCTGTTCCCGCACATGACCGTGAGCGCCAACATCGGCTTCGGTCTGACCCTCACAGGCACGGCGCGACACGAGCGCATCGCGCAACTGATGGACAGCGTTTCGCTGGACGCCAACATGGCCCAGCGCTGGCCGCATGAGTTGTCCGGTGGCCAGCAGCAACGGGTTTCACTGGCGCGCGCGCTGGCCCAACAACCACGCCTGATGCTGCTCGACGAACCGTTCTCCGCGCTCGATACTGGCCTGCGCAGCGCCATGCGCAAAATGGTCGCGCGCTTGCTCGAAGACGCGGGCGTCACGACGATTCTGGTCACCCACGATCAGGGCGAAGCACTGTCATTTGCCGACCAGTTGGCGGTGATGCGCGGCGGTCGCCTGGTGCAGTCCGGGCATCCGATGGACCTCTATCGCTACCCGAACGATGAGCAGACCGCGCACTTTCTCGGCGAAGCCGTGGTGATGCCGGCGCGCATTCAATCCGGTTGGGCGCACTGCGATCTCGGCCCGGTGCCAGTCAACAGCAATGGTTTCATTGGCGATGCGCAGATCATGCTGCGACCGGAACAATTGCAGGTCGGCGGCACCGTCATTGGCGCTCCGAGCTGCGATGCGGTGGTCACCGAACGTGATTTCGCCGGCAACACCTGCACGCTGACGGTCGAACTGCGCTCCCCCGCCAGTCAGGCGCCGGGCCGTTCGCTACTGGTGCGCAGCTCCGGCATGCACGCGCCGCCCGCCGGCAGCGCGGTGCAATTATCGGTGCTCGGTGCAGCCCACGTGTTCGCCGCGCTCTGATCAGAGATCGAAGCGATCCACCGCACGCCGCCGCTCGTTGTCATCCCGCACATCGTAGTTGGCGGTGGTCTGGATATTGCTGTGGTGGGCGAGCTTCTGCGCAATCGACAGATCGTGCTCCTCGATCACCCGGGTGATGAACGAACGGCGGAAATCGTGCGGCATGATCTTCACACCAACCTGGGTGCCACGCTGACGTGCAATGTAGTAGATCGCGTGTTTGGTGATGCGCTCACGGGTGATGTGGCTGCCACGGCGGATGCGGTTGAACAGAAAGGCATCGTCGCTCTCGCCGTCCTTGAGCTGCTCGCGGCGGAACTCCAGCCATTTATTGAGCTTGTCGAACGCCCACGTCGGTGCATATTTGATCAGTTGCTTGTTGCCCTTGCCGGTGACGGTCAGGCTGCGTTCGCGGAAATCGACCTGATTCAAATCCAGATCCACCGATTCCGACTTGCGCATGCCGGTGCCATACAACAGTGCGATCACTGCAGCGTCGCGCAGGCCCTGCGGGCGCGGGTCGGCGGCGCAGACTTCCATAAGTTCGTGAATCAAGGTGCGCTTGAGATTGCGCCCCTGCGACAGTCGCGTGCCGGCAATGCCTTTTACCGAACGCATCTTCAAAAGATGGTCCTGGCTGATCAGGCTCATGCGCCAGGCTTCATTCATTACACCGCGTATGGCATTGACATAAAGCGAAGAAGTGTTCGGCGCGTAGTTGTCTTCGCGTAAAGCGGCCACCAGCGCGACAACATCTTCAGGTTGTAACGCATGCCAGGGAATATCTTCGACATTCATCTCGGCAAAGCCGAGGCGATCGGCAGCGTCCTGCAAAACGTAACGCATGGTCAGCTGGCTGGAAGGTGCCAGGCCTGCCAGATACACGGTCATCGGATTGGTTTGGCGGGTTTCCAACGGAACAGCGGGCAAGTCAATCAAACGTAAAGGCCTTGAGTAAAAACAATTCAACACACCAACTAACAACTGCAACATTCCCCGTCTAAGGGGAACACTTCTGTAAGACTTTTCTACTAAAAATGACGATAAACGGTAGAAGTCTGAACAGCGGCTGTATGAGTTTCAGATAAACGATTCGCCGACCGGTTTTTCATGTTCCTTTCACAAAAACGGGCATAACCTTAATTCCAACAGATCCCGTGTCGGCCCTGTCCAAACTGCCGCGCGAAGCCACAAAAGTCAACCAGCCCCCGACGGAAGCCGTTTCAGCAACTTATTGATGCAAAGGTAATTTTTGCGTCTACGCTGAAATTGGATCCTATTTAAAGAGTTGGTTTTCTTCTGATTGTTTGTGATGAGGTGTCCATGAGTCAGGCGTTTCTCCCTTTTTCTCGCCCGAGTATCGGCGAAGAAGAAATTGCAGCCGTAGAGCAAGTATTGCGTTCCGGCTGGATTACCACCGGGCCTAAAAATCAGGCACTCGAAGAACAATTCGCAGACTACGTTGGTTGCCGGCATGCGGTAGCACTTTCCTCGGCAACCGGCGGCATGCATATCGCGCTGCTCGCGCTAGGCATCGGCCCGGGTGACGAAGTCATCACTCCGTCGCAAACCTGGGTCTCGACCGCCAACATGATCTCGCTGCTCGGCGCCAAACCGGTGTTCGTCGACGTCGACCGCGACACCCTGATGACCGACGCTGCGCGTATCGAAGCCGCGATCACGCCGCGCACCAAAGCGATCATCCCGGTGCATTACGCCGGCGCCGCATTTGATCTCGATCCGCTGTACGCCCTGGCTGAAAAACACGGGATCGCCGTGATCGAAGACGCCGCACACGCCGCCGGTACCCGCTACAAGGGCCGCCACGTTGGCTCGCAAGGCACGGCGATTTTCTCCTTCCACGCGATCAAGAACATGACCTGTGCCGAAGGCGCAATGTTCGTCACCGACGACGAAGCGCTGGCCAGCCGTGTGCGCATGCTCAAATTCCACGGCCTCGGTGTTGACGCCTACGACCGCCTGACCGGTGGCCGCAAGCCGCAGGCGCAGGTGATGGAACCGGGGTTCAAATACAACCTGGCCGACATCAACGCTGCCATCGCGCTGGTGCAGCTCGAGCGCCTGGATGCAATCAACGCGCGCCGCACCGAGTTGGCCACGGCCTACCGGCAAAAACTCGAAGGCCTGCCGGTGCAACCACTGGCCCTGCCCGCCTACGCCCAGCAACACGCCTGGCACCTGTTCATCCTGCGCATCGACAGCGAGCGCTGCGGCATGGACCGCGAAGCTTTCATGAAAGGCTTGCAGGACCAAGGCATCGGCACCGGCATCCATTTCATCGCCACCCACCTGCACACCTGGTATCGCCAGCGTGACCCACACCTGTACCTGCCCAATACCGAGTGGAACTCGGCGCGGCTGTGCTCGATTCCGTTGTTCCCCGACATGAGCGATCAAGACCTTGATCGCGTGGTCGGCGCCATCGCCACTCTTATGGACAAACGCCTGTGAAACCCTATCCGATCCGCTGTGTGTCGATCGTCATCCCGGTCTACAACGAACAGGACAGCCTGCCGGAACTGTTGCGCCGCACCGAAGCGGCGTGCCGGATGCTGCGTCACGACTATGAGATCGTCCTCGTCGACGACGGTAGCCGTGACGAGTCCGCCAACCTGCTGGAAGAAGCCGCGAGCCGTGAAGACAGCCCGTTCGTGGCGGTCATTCTCAACCGCAACTACGGCCAGCACGCGGCAATCATGGCCGGTTTCGAGCAGTGCAAAGGCGACGTGGTGATCACCCTCGACGCCGACCTGCAGAACCCGCCGGAAGAAATCCCGCGCCTGGTCGCCGAAGCCGAAAAGGGCTACGACGTGGTCGGCACCGTGCGCGGCAACCGTCAGGATTCGGCGCTGCGCCGTTATCCGTCGAAGCTGATCAACCTCGCCGTGCAGCGCTCTACCGGCGTCGCCATGAGCGACTACGGCTGCATGCTGCGCGCTTACCGCCGCACGATCATCGACGCGATGCTCGCCTGCCGTGAACGCAGCACCTTCATCCCGATTCTGGCCAACAGCTTCGCCCGCCACACCACGGAAATCGTCGTCGCCCACGCCGAGCGTGAACACGGCGATTCGAAATACAGCCCGATGCGTTTGATCAACCTGATGTTCGACCTGATCACCTGCATGACCACCACGCCTTTGCGTTTGCTGAGCATCGTCGGCTTCGCCATGGCCGGGCTCGGCTTGTTGTTTGCCGCCGTGCTGATTGTCCTGCGTCTGACGCTCGGCGCCGGCTGGGCGGGCGATGGCTTGTTTGTGCTGTTCGCCGTGTTGTTCGTGTTCACCGGTGGCCAGTTCATCGGCATGGGCCTGCTCGGCGAATACCTCGGGCGCATGTACAGCGACGTGCGTGCCCGCCCGCGTTTCTTCATTGAAAAAGTCTTGCGCAGCCACGCCGCCCACCCGGCGCCTGCGGTCACCGTTGACGGTCTTTCTTCCACTTCCAATTCCACTTCTACTTCCGGTCAGGTCCTCTCATGAGTGCAAAAACTGTTGTCTTCGCTTACCACGACATTGGCTGCGCCGGCATTCAAGCCCTGCTCGACAGCGGCTACGACATCGCTGCTGTGTTCACTCACGCCGATGACCCGAAAGAAACCGCGTTCTATGCCTCGGTTGCGCAACTGTGCGCGCAAAAAGGCATCCCGGTGCACGCCCCGGAAGACGTCAATCACCCACTGTGGATCGAGCGCATTGCCAAGCTCGACCCGGAATACATTTTCTCCTTCTACTACCGCAACCTGCTGAGCGAACAGCTGCTGACCACCGCGAAAAAAGGTGCGTTCAACCTGCACGGCTCGTTGCTGCCGAGCTACCGTGGTCGCGCCCCAGCCAACTGGGTGCTGGTCAACGGCGAGACCGAAACCGGCGTGACCCTGCACCGCATGGTCAAGCGTGCCGACGCCGGTGCCATCGTCGCCCAGCAACGCGTGGCCATCGAACGCAGCGACACCGCGCTGAGCCTGCACGGCAAACTGCGCATCGCCGCCTCCGACCTGCTGCGCGATACCCTGCCAGCAATGCTCCAAGGCAAGATCAGCGAAACCGCGCAGGACGAATCGAAAGCCACAGTATTTGGTCGTCGCACTGCCGCCGACGGCAAACTGCTCTGGGCGCAACCGGCCGAGCAACTGTTCAATCTGGTGCGTGCCGTCACCCAGCCGTACCCGGGCGCGTTCTGCGCTGTGGGTGAGCACAAACTGATCGTCTGGAGCGCTGAAGTCGTCAAAGGCAACGACGGTCAGGCACCGGGCCGCGTGATCAGCGTCGACCCGTTGCGCATTGCCTGCGGTGAAGACTCGCTGGTGATCCTCTCCGGTCAGCGCAACGACAACGGCCTGTTCCTCAGCGGCCCGCAACTGGCCAACGAACTCGGTCTGGTCGACGGTTCGCTACTGCGCGGCGCTGAATCCGGCCGCGCGCCACGTCGCACTCGCGTGCTGATCCTCGGCGTCAACGGTTTTATCGGCAATCACTTGTCCGAGCGCTTGCTGCGTGACGACCGCTACGAAGTCTATGGCCTGGACATCGGCTCCGACGCCATCGAGCGTCTGCGCAGTCACCCGCACTTTCACTACGTCGAAGGCGATATCAGCATTCACTCGGAGTGGATCGAGTACCACATCAAGAAGTGCGATGTGGTGCTGCCACTGGTAGCGATTGCCACGCCGATCGAATACACCCGTAATCCGCTGCGCGTGTTCGAACTCGACTTTGAAGAAAACCTCAAACTGGTGCGCTACTGCGTCAAGTACAACAAGCGCGTGATCTTCCCGTCGACCTCAGAAGTCTATGGCATGTGCCAGGACAAGCATTTCGACGAAGACACCTCGAACCTGGTGGTCGGCCCGATCAACAAGCAGCGCTGGATCTATTCGGTATCCAAGCAATTGCTGGATCGGGTGATCTGGGCGTACGGCGCCAAGGGTTTGAATTTCACCCTGTTCCGCCCTTTCAACTGGATGGGCCCGCGCCTTGATCGCCTGGATTCGGCCCGTATTGGCAGCTCCCGCGCCATCACCCAGTTGATCCTCAACCTGGTCGAAGGCACGCCAATCCGTCTGTTTGACGGTGGCGAGCAGAAACGCTGCTTCACCGATATTGCCGACGGCGTCGAAGCACTGGCGCGGATCATCGATAACGATGGCGATGTCTGCAACGGCCAGATCATCAACATCGGCAACCCGGACAACGAAGCGAGTATTCGCCAGTTGGGTGAAGAGTTGCTGCGCCAGTTTGAAGCGCATCCGCTGCGCGACAACTTCCCGCCGTTCGCCGGTTTCCGCGATGTCGAGAGCAAGGCGTTCTACGGCGCCGGTTATCAGGATGTCGAACACCGCAAGCCAAGCATCGCCAACGCCAAGCGCCTGCTCGACTGGACGCCGACCGTGGAAATGCGCGAGACCATCGGCAACACGCTCGACTTCTTTTTGCGTGAAGCCATGCTCGAACAAGCGGACAAGCGCTAATGCAGGCCGGTCTACGCATCGACGTCGACACCTTTCGCGGCACCCGTGACGGTGTGCCGCGTTTGCTGGAAATGCTCGACGAGGCGCAGATCAAGGCGACGTTCTTCTTCAGTGTCGGCCCCGACAACATGGGCCGGCATCTGTGGCGCCTGATCCGCCCGCAGTTCCTCTGGAAGATGCTCCGTTCCAATGCTGCCGGCCTGTATGGCTGGGATATTTTGCTGGCCGGCACGGCGTGGCCGGGCAAACCGATTGGCCGCGAACTCGGGCACCTGATGCGTCAGGCCCGCGACGCCGGTCATGAAGTCGGCCTGCATGCGTGGGATCACCACGGCTGGCAGGCGAATGCCGGGCGCTGGAGTAACGCGCAACTGATCGAACAGATCCGTCAGGGCGTCGACACCTTGAGCGACATTCTCGGTGAAAAAATCCACTGTTCGGCCGCCGCCGGTTGGCGTGCCGACGAGCGCGTGATCGAGGCCAAGCAAGCCTTCGGTTTTCGCTACAACAGCGATTGCCGTGGCACGCGGCTGTTCCGGCCGTTGTTGGCGGACGGCACGCCGGGCACGCCGCAGATCCCGGTGGATCTGCCGACCTTCGACGAAGTGGTCGGCCCCATCGTCGCAGCGCGGGACTTTAACGGTTTCATCCTTGATCACTTCCGTGCGCAACAGCTCAACGTCTACACCATTCATGCCGAAGTCGAAGGGATTCTGCTGGCTGAGGATTTTCGTCAATTGCTCGCCGCTGCACGCCAGCGAGGCATCGACTTCACACCGCTGGGCGACTTGCTGCCCGAGTTCTTCAACAGCTTGCCCGTGGGTCGCGTACAACGCGGCGCCCTCGACGGCCGTGAAGGCTGGCTGGGAGTGCAAGGCGCATGACTAGACGCTGGGCATTGCCGCTGCTGCTGTTGGGCATCTGTCTGCTGGCTTACCTGCTGCCATTGGGCACGCATGGTTTGTGGATTCCTGATGAGACGCGCTACGCGCAAATCAGTCAGGACATGTTGCTGAGTGGCAACTGGGTGTCGCCACACTTCATGAGCCTGCGCTACTTCGAGAAGCCGATTGCCGGCTATTGGATGATCGCGCTTGGGCAAGAGCTGTTCGGGCAGAACCTGTTTGGCGTGCGCTTCGCTTCGGCGCTGAGCACCGGGTTGAGCGTGTTGCTGTGTTATCTCGTCGCCCGACGCTTGTGGAACGATCCGCGCAAAAGCTTTGCCTGCGCCCTGCTCTACATGAGTTTCACTGTGGTAGCCGGTCAGGCCGGTTACGCCAACCTCGATCCGCAGTTTACTTTCTGGGTCAACTTGAGCCTGGTGGCGCTGTGGTTTGCTGTCGACAGTCAAGCCAGCGGCAAGCGCATGCTTGCCTGGGCAGTGCTGGGGCTGGCGTGTGGCATGGGCTTCATGACCAAGGGTTTCCTCGCGTGGCTGTTGCCGGTGTTGATCGCTCTGCCGTGGATGCTTTGGCAAAAGCGCTGGCGCGAACTGCTGATGTATGGCCCGGTGGCGATTGCTATCGCGATCGTCGTCAGCTTGCCGTGGGTGCTGTCGGTGCATGCGCAAGAGCCCGACTACTGGCGGTTCTTCTTCTGGCATGAACACATTCGCCGCTTTGCCGGTGACGACGCCCAACACGATGCGCCATGGTGGTTTTACCTGCCGCTGCTGGTAGCGTTCAGTCTGCCGTGGGCGGGTTTGATCCCGACCACGCTCAAGCAAGCCTGGCATACGCGCGCCCAGCCCCGCGTGGTGTTTCTCCTGCTGTGGCTGCTGATGCCGCTGCTGTTTTTCAGCTTGAGCAACGGCAAATTGCCGACGTACATCCTGCCGTGCCTGCTGCCGATGGCGTTGCTGCTCGGTCATGCGCTGGCCGACCGTTTGCGTCTGGAGCAAGGTCGGGCGCTGAGCATCAATGGTTTGCTGAATTTGCTCTTGGGTGTCGTCACGCTGATTGCGCTGGTGTACCTGCAACTGACCAAACCGGTCTACGACCACGAATTGCACAGCATGGTGCTGGTGTTCATTGCCCTGATCGGCTGGATTATCGCCAACCTGCTGCAAGCCTTTCTGCCGCTGCAATGCTGGGCAGCACCGGCGTTCGGCAGTCTGTTGCTGATCGCCGTATTGCCGGCGGCGCTGCCCAAATCGGTGGTCGCCAACAAGATGCCCGACCAATTCATCAAGCATCACGTCACCGAACTGGCGCAGACCGATCACCTGCTGAGCAACGACCTCGGCGCGGCGTCGGCGCTGGCCTGGCGTCTGAAAACCCCGCAAGTCGCGTTGTACAACACGATAGGCGAATTGAAATATGGCCTTGCCTATCCTGACGGCATCCAACAGCGGGTCGATCCCGATCAAGTGCAACAGTGGATGCGCGAGGCGCGCCGCAGCGGTTCGGTCGGCGTGGTGATGCGCGTCAAGGGGCAGGACGAACTGGACGAAATCGACAGATTGCCAAAGGACGGCGTCCGTTATGAGCAGGGCAACCTGGTGATCATGATTCTGCCCAAGGAGGCGTCATGAGCCTGTTGCTGCTGTTGGCCGCTTGCCTGCTGACCTGTCTGGGACAGGTTGCGCAAAAGTACGCCGTGGAGAGCTGGCGCGGTGTTGAGTCGACATGGGCCGCCAAACTGCGCTCGCCATGGCTATGGCTGGCCCTGCTCGCCCTCGGCTCAGGCCTGCTGGTGTGGCTGCTGGTGTTGCAGCGCCTGGAGGTCGGCATCGCCTACCCGATGCTCAGCCTCAATTTCGTCCTGATCACGCTGATCGCCCGCTTCGTCTTCCGCGAACCCATCGACCGCCAGCATTGGTTGGGCGTGGCCTTGGTGATCGGCGGCGTGGTGTTGTTGGGGCAACAATCATGAACCAGCGTCGCGGAATTACTTTCGCCCTCGGCAGCGTTTTGCTGGTCAGTGCCGCGCAACTCGCGATGCGCTGGAGCATGACCCGCCTGCCCGTGCCGGAACAATGGCTGGCGCTGGACAGCCTCGACCTGCGCGCACTGGCCGTGGTCATCGCGGCGATTGTTGCCTACGCCCTGTCAATGCTCTGCTGGCTCGTCGCCCTGCGTGACCTGCCGCTGGGCCGCGCCTATTCGCTGCTGAGCATCAGCTACGCGCTGGTGTACCTGCTGGCGGCCAGTCTGCCGCTGTTCAACGAATCCTTCAGTTTCACTAAATCACTGGGCGTGGCGCTGGTCATGCTCGGGGTCATCACCATCAACACTCGTCCGGCTCGTGCGCCCGAATTCAGGAGTGCTCCATGAAAATCACAGTATTTGGCAGCGGTTACGTCGGTCTGGTGCAAGCGGCCGTGTTGGCCGAGGTCGGCCATGATGTCGTGTGCATGGACGTCGACCAGAAGAAGGTCGACCTGTTGCGCCAGGGTCACGTCAGCATCTTCGAACCGGGGCTGGCCAGCCTGGTACGCGAAGGCCTCGATTCGAAACGCCTGCTGTTCACCACCGATGAAAAACTCGCGGTGCAACACGGTCGAGTGGCGTTTATTGCGGTGGGGACGCCGTCGCGTGAGGACGGTTCAGCGGATCTGCGTTACGTACTATCGGTGGGCGATGCGATTGCCCGCCATCGTGAGCAACCGCTGATTCTGGTGGAAAAATCCACCGTGCCCGTGGGCACCGGCGACACCTTGCGCACGCACATCGAAAAAGCCCTGGTCAAGGTCGGCCGCCTGCTGCAGTTCGATATCGTCTCCAACCCGGAGTTTCTCAAGGAAGGCTCGGCGGTTGCCGACTGCCGCCGGCCGGACCGCATCGTCATCGGTTGCGAAGGCGATGAGGTGCGCGACGTGATGCGTGACCTGTATTCGCCATTCAACCGCAACCATGACCGCATCATGTTCATGGACCTGCGCAGCGCCGAGCTGACCAAATACGCCGCCAACTGCATGCTGGCGACCAAGATCAGTTTCATCAACCAGATCGCCGAACTCGCCGAACACCTTGGCGCCGACATTGAATCGGTGCGTCAGGGCATCGGTGCCGATACGCGCATCGGTTACCACTTCATCTATCCAGGCTGCGGTTATGGCGGTTCGTGTTTCCCCAAAGACATGCGTGCGCTGATCCACAGTGCCGAAGAAGCGCACTGCTCCAGCGATTTGCTGCAAGCGGTCGAGGCGATCAATCAGCGGCAGAAACACAAGTTGTTTGAGCGCATCAATGCGTTCTACCAAGGCGAACTGCGCGGCAAGACCTTCGCCCTGTGGGGCCTGGCGTTCAAACCGAACACCGACGACATGCGCGATGCACCGAGCCGTGTGCTGCTGGAGGAATTGTGGGCCGCCGGCGCCAGCGTGCGCGCGTTCGACCCGGAAGCCATGCAGGAGACCCAGAACCTCTACCCCGACGAATCGAGACTGATGCTGATGGGCACCCCGGAATCGGTATTGCCTGGCGCTGACGCCTTGATCATCTGCACTGAATGGCAGCAGTTCAAGGCGCCGGATTTTGACCTGATCAAACAGCGCCTCAACAATCCGGTGATCTTCGACGGCCGTAACCTCTACGACGCCGAGCGTCTGGAGCGCAACGGCATCCAGTACTTCCCGATGGGCCGTGGCGAATCGCGCAAATTGCCGATTCCGCTGCAACAGTGGCCGCACGCGTCCGACGTCGCTTGATCACGTTAACGCCCGAGATTCGCCGGCAGTCCCTGATCGCGGGGCTGCTGGCGTTTTTAGTGTGCATGGCCGGGGTATACGGGCAGGCTCCGATCGGCTTCGACTCACGGTTTGTGCTGTTTGCGCAGGAAATGCTGCGCCACGGGCCGACGATTTTTCCGACCACGTACGGGCAGCCATACGCCGACTATTCGGCGCTGTCGACCTTGTTCATCTGGCTGCTGTCGTTACCCTTCGGCGCGGTCAATGCGTTCACCGCGTGGGCGCCGAGTGCAATCGCCGGCGCTGTGATCGTGACATTGATGTATCGGCTGTTGGCGCCCTATTCGCGGCGCTGGGCATTGATCAGTATTGCGTTGTTGCTGCTCACCAACACATTCGTCAGCGAAGTGCGCGCGGTGTCGCAGGACTTGATGCTCGCCGCAGTGGCGTTGGCGGTGTTCTATCTGGGTTACGCCCATGACTACTTTGGCGGGCGACGACACTGGCCGCTGATTTTCGTCTTGTTGTTGCTCGGTTTTGGTATTCGCGGGCCGATCGGTCTGGTGGTGCCGACCGGCATGCTTTGCAGTTACTACTTGCTCAACCGTGAATGGGCGCGGTTGCTGGTGTTCGGTGTGCTCGCCTCGGTGTTGCTGGCCGCTTGTATCGGCCTGTTGTTGTGGTTGGCGCAAGTCAGCGGCGGAGCGGCATTCATGCAGGACGTGATCCGCATGCAGTTCATGGGGCGCATGGATGGCAGCGAGGGCGTCAGCGGTTCGTTGTACTACTTCAGCAGTTCTTTCGGTAACTATGCGCTGGCGTATCCGTTGGCGTTACTGGCATTGGTAGCGGCCTGGCTGAGTAAACCGCAGCAGCGCGGCCCCGCCTTGCGACTGGTGCAATATTGCGCGGCGGCGGGTTTGATCGTGATGGTCGGGTTGTCGATCCCCCAGGCGAAAAAGGCACGGTATCTGCTGCCGATGTTGCCGATGGCGGCGATCATTGCCGCGTATCCGTTTCAGGTGGTTCATGGGCGGGTGTTCCGCTGGTTGCGCGGTTTGATACTCGGCGTGTGGCTACTCACGCCGGGGTTGTTGCTGGTTGCTTTGCTGGTTGCCCGACGAAAGTTTCCCGAGCAGTTGAGCGAGGTGACGTTCGTCCTGATCGCCCTGGGCGTGCTGCAACTGTTGGCGCTGTCACGATTGCTGATCCCTCGCGGGCGCGCCGAAGTGCTGGCGCTGTGTGCCGTGTTGGCATTGTGGACGGTGTATGCAGTGGTGTTTGAACCGGTGGAACGGCGGCTGTACGACACGCAGACGTTCAGTCGCGCGGTGTTCGCTCAGGTTCAGCAAAGCCCCGCGCCCCTGGTGTTGCACGGCATGGGCAAGGACGCGAAGGCGATCAAGTTCATGGTCAACGTCGAGCAGGATCTGCAGCCGCAGTTCACTGACTCGGTACAGCAACTGGAGGCACTCAAGGGGCCGGCGTGGCTGATGATGGATCGTAGCGACCTGCAATCGCTCAAGGGCACGCCGCTGGAACTGCTGCAACCGCTACTCAGTGGTCGCTTCGACAAAAACGATTACGTCCTCCTGCACTTGAAGCCCTTGTAGGAGCTGCCGAAGGCTGCGATCTTTTGATTGATCGTTCCCACGCTCCGCGAGGGAATGCAGCCAGAGACGCTCCGCGTCCCGAAATCAAAAGATCGCAGCCTGCGGCAGCTCCTACATGAATATGCTCATTCGCCTTGCACGACCCGCTGACGCAGCGGCCCTCCCCACTGGTGACGGCAGCGATTGAAAAGGCCCGCCAGCTGCAATTGCAGGCAGTGACATTGACCACGTTTCGCGACCTGCCGTGGAATGCGCCGTTCTATCGACGCATGGGTTTTATCGAGTTGCCCTCCTCACACAACTTCGGCCATCTACACGACGCACTGCAGGTCGAAATCGCCCACAACTTTCCCGCAGAACGTCGCTGCGCCATGCTCCTGCCGACAATTCCCCTGTAGGAGCTGCCGCAGGCTGGGATCTTTTGATTTCAGGACGCGGAGCGTCCCCGGCTGCATTTCCACGCGGAGCGTGGGAACGATCAAAGATCGCAGCCTGCGGCAGCTCCTACCGTATTTGTATTTGACCGGGGATGGTTGTCCGGTGAGCATGGCGTACGCCCGCCAGGCATTTTCAAATAAGGACATTGACCTCTTCGTGGCCACCTACTCGCGCTTCATCCGCCGGTTGATGATCAGCTCGCTGACCGTCGTCGTCAGCCGCGCCCTGATCAGCCCGCTGCTCACTCTGTTCCTCAGCAACAAACTCGGCCTCAACCCGCAAGACGTCGGCCTGCTCCTGGGCATCGCGGTGTTAAGTGCCACGCTGTTGTCGCTGTACGGTGGCTACATCATCGATCGGCTGGACAAGCGGCAGTTGCTGATCCTGAGCATGTTGTCGAGCGGCATCGGCCTGATGCTGCTGACCTTCGCGCAGAACCTGTATCTGGTCACCCTGGTGCTGATCATCAGCGAAACCGCGTCGGCATTGTTCCTGATTGGCTCCAAGGCGATCCTCAGTGAAAACCTGCCGGTCGGCCAGCGGGTCAAGGCGTTTTCGCTGAACTACACGCTGACCAACATCGGCTATGCCGTCGGCCCGATGATCGGCGTGGTGATTGCCGGTATCCAGCCGTCAGCGCCCTTCATCGTTGCGGGCGCGATCGCCATTGGCAGCATTTTCCTGCTGCTAGGCGCCACGAAAGAAGCGAATCCGATTACCGCAGTCGGCCCGCCGCAAAGTTTTCTCAAGACCCTGATCATCCTGAAGAACGACCGCACGATGATTCTGTTTACCCTCGGCTGCCTGCTCAGCACATTGGTGCACGGGCGCTTCACTCTGTACCTGTCGCAATACCTGCTGGTCACCCACACCCAGCAACAGACGCTGGACACCATGGCCGCCCTGCTCGCCTGCAACGCGATCACAGTGATTTTGCTGCAGTACCAGATCGGCCGTTTTCTCAAGCGCGAGCACCTGCGTCAGTGGATTGCCGGCGGTACGGCGCTGTTCATTGTCGGGCTGGTCGGTTTCAGTCTGGCCGACAGCCTGGTCGGCTGGTGCGTGGCGATGTTCATCTTCACCCTCGGCGAGATGATCATTTACCCGGCGGACTTTCTGTTTGTCGACACCCTGGCCCCCGAAGAACTGCGCGGCAGCTACTACGGCGCACAGAATCTGGCGGCCCTGGGCGGTGCGGCGAGCCCGGTGATGTGCGGGTTTCTGCTGATGCACACGCCGGCGCCCGTGATGTTCTACGCCTTGAGTGCCTTGGCGGCGGTCGGCGGCTATTTATGTTTCGTCAGTGGCCGCCGCATAGCCTTAGTGCAAAAATAATGCATTCAAACTGCATTTATATGAATTTGTCAGCATCGAGCCAGACCGGCACACTGTGCGCGTTCCTCCCCCAATGTTGGAACACTTCGAGGGCTTTCCGGATTGCCGGACAAGTCCTTTTTTTTGCCCTGAATTTGCTGCAAGGATCGGATTCACATGCTCGCTCGCTGGTTGCCCGCCGCCATCAACACCCGCCCGACCGAATGGAGCCGCGCCGCCATCGGCATGGCTTTGGGGACGCTGTTTAGTGTGTGGCTTTGCGCTCAGGTGTTCGGCCATGAAGTGGCTTATCACCTGATCGGCCCGCTGGGTGCTTCGGCGGTGTTGCTGTTCGCCGTGTCGTCCGGCGCGCTCGCCCAACCGTGGTCGATCATTGGCGGTTATCTGTGTGCCGGCGTCGTCGCGCTGCTGGTCGCACACGTGCTGGGACGAACCCTCGGTAGTGCCTGCCTGGCGGCGGGCATGGCGTTGATTCTGATGTGCTGGTTGCGCTGCCTGCATCCGCCGGCCGGTGCCTTGGCCTTGACCCTGGTCTTGGCCGATCCGGCGACCATCGCGATGGACTGGAAAGCCATGGAACCGGTGATGCTCGGTGCCGCGTGCCTGTTGCTCAGCGCCCTGGCCTACAATAATCTGACGCGCATCCGTTACCCGAAACGCCCGGCAGAACCGGCGCCGGTTCTGGCCCCGGTCGACAGCCAGGCAATCACCGCCGAAGACCTCAAGCTGGCGCTGGCCGACATGGAAGCGTTCATCGACATCACCCCCGAAGACCTCGAACAACTGATCCACGCCAGCGAACTGCACGCCAAACGCCGCAGCATCACCGCGACCTTCACCTGACCCCTTATGTAGGAGCTGCCGCAGGCTGCGATCTTTTGATCTTCTTAAAGAGGCACAATCGCATTCTTTGGCAGCGCCGACATAATCGCTTAGTCCGGCATAGACCGGATGATATCGGCCAAATCATCCTTGGTGATTTCATTTGCCTTTATTGCTTCAGCGACATCTTTCTTTGAGAGCGGGAAACGTTTAAAAATCTCCTTCAATGTATCTGCATCAACACTTGTCAGCCAGAGAGGATCAATTAAAGTGCCGCCATACTCAGGCTTCATAGGCACCTCATCACCAGCAATAACGCCCTGATGATTAAAGTAAACCATATAACGACTGAATCCCTCGGGATAGCTTTGATCATAATAAAGTGTGGTACCTCGAGGCAGCACGTAATAATTTTCATCATCGCCGCGCCCGGCAATCATCAAAGGCTCTCTTGTCTTAACCATATCCATGCTTCGACTCCTTATCAAACCAGTAGAAACAACAAAAAATAGTGCGCCAACATTGATCAATGTCACTGCGATCAAAAATAGTGACAGCCTACTTTTTGTAAATATTTTTCTTATCATAGCGTGCCTCAGTGTTGCCTTCGAGCATGGCCTGAAAATCTGCCGGCATGAATATTCCATCCCGAGGAGAGCTTTGAGTGTGCGTCGCTTGTCTTTCCACCCAAGAAAGCCCCCTCAGCTCTGCATACTGCTCGGGGTTTTGTATGATTGCCTTTCCTGAAACCTTAGCCCCGCCAATGGTCATGGTTGTACAGTTGTTCGTCGTTGGCTGATAACTCTCGGGCAAAAGATATCGAGTAGAAGTAGGAAACTTCTTTCTCAATTCTTTTTTTCTCGCAATGACGCCATCGAAGTACGTATTCACCGCCTCGGCTTCTTTATTGCCCAGATAATAAACAAAACCCGTTGTAGTCCTCCCGTAGCGGTTTTCGTTCGCTATGTACGCATTGAAAGATGTCCATACATTGAAGATACCCTCTCCTTCACTTTTGAAAGGCCCCCATACCAGCCCATACCGCCCGAAGTCGTAGGTGATGTCTTTATTATCCACGACAACGCGCAAAGCAGCGTGACCGTAAGTATGGTCTTCTCCTTTTAACGTATAGGGGCCTCCGATTAGAATTTCCATAAATGCACCGGACACTGCCAATCTATTCGTCCTGGTGGTTTTGCCTGATGCACCTGAAGATTTTGCTGCCTGCTTGGTACCAGACGTCTTGGTAGGCTGAACCATTAAAGATGTTCCGTATCTTCAAGTTTCGGGAATTTAATACTGCAACTTCCCCTGGGAATATTTGCCACATGCACGAAGCCATTTCCGTCAAGAACACCGGTCATCACAGTTCCATCGGGTAGCGTCAGTTCATATGCTTCGTTGGCGATAGGCTCATCTCTATCGTCAAGCAACTGAAACTCAACAAAAGTCTTTTCTTTGAGAAATTCCGAGAAAAAACTGGTCGAAGCACCACCCCCAAACTCACCGACAAAAGTATCGGGGGAACCAGCCGTTATCGTCGCGCCACATGCTGTTTGCGAGTCAACGTGCGCTACGTCTTTCCCTAACCCAAAGACATGCGGGGCGCCTGTTGTTATGGGGTTGCTACCGTGAATCGGACAGGAGTAGATATCTCCTACCAAAGCCACGGGCATTGAGTTAACAAAAATCGGGCTTGATCCGGTAGTGATATTCCCACCGTGACTGCCCGGATCTCCTAGTCGTGCGACTGGCTTTCCTGCCATCGTTTAGTCTCCTTCTAACATCACGAACTGGCGGATGTTACCTGATCTTCGATGGTTCCTGAACAAATGAAAACTATACAGGAACTGGCTTACACGATAAGAAGCCTCCTCCCATGCACCGCCGGTTGACTGACCTTTGCTCACTTCCTGTCGACGTGAAAGATGTGCTCGGCCGACAGATTCTGAAGCAGATTTGAAGCAAGAGCTGTTAAATACAACGAAGCCGCGATCTTTTGATCTTGAAAAAACAAGATCAACAGATCGCAGCCTTCGGCAGCTCCTAACATGAGCCCGCGTATATTTTTGGGTAAGGTAAAAACGCAGACAGGCCCTGCAGATATCCCCGTTGTACAGGGCAAATTTGCACTGTTACGATCCGGTAACGCTCGCGCGCGAGCTTCTCGAATAAAGACAATAAAAGCAGGGAGTTACTGATGACAGCTCAGGCTTCATCCCCGCGGACTCAGTCCATGGATGCCACGCAAGACGACGTGCTGGCCGAGGTTCGCAACCACATCGGTCACCTGACCCTCAACCGCCCCGCCGGCCTCAACGCCATCACCCTCGACATGGTGCGCCTGCTGCAACGACAGCTCGACGCCTGGGCGGCTGACGCCAATGTCCATGCAGTAGTGCTGCGCGGTGCCGGTGAAAAAGCCTTCTGCGCCGGCGGCGACATTCGCTCGCTATACGACAGCTTCAAAAGCGGCGATACCTTGCACGAAGACTTCTTCGTCGAGGAATACGCCCTCGACCTGACGATTCATCACTACCGCAAACCGGTGCTGGCCTTGATGGACGGTTTTGTCCTCGGCGGCGGCATGGGACTGGTGCAAGGCGCGGATCTGCGCGTGGTCACCGAGAAGAGCCGACTGGCGATGCCGGAAGTGGCCATCGGTTATTTCCCGGACGTCGGCGGCAGTTATTTCCTGTCGCGGATTCCCGGTGAACTGGGGATTTATCTGGGCGTCAGCGGCGTACAGATTCGCGCGGCCGATGCGCTGTATTGCGGCCTCGCCGACTGGTATCTGGACAGCAGCAAACTGGCGCTGCTCGATGAAAAACTCGATCAACTGGAATGGCAAGACACGCCGCTCAAGGCGCTGCAGAACCTGTTGGCCAAACACGCTGTGCAAACCCTGGCCGATGCGCCACTGGAAGCGCTGCGCCCGGCCATCGACCACTTCTTCGCCCTGCCCGACGTGCCGAGCATGGTCGAGCAACTGCGCGCGGTCACCGTCGCCGACAGCCATGAATGGGCAACCGCCACCGCGAATCTGCTGGAAACCCGCTCGCCACTGGCCATGGCCGTGACCCTGGACATGCTCCGTCGCGGCCGTCACCTGAGCCTGGAACAGTGCTTCGCACTGGAGTTGCATCTGGACCGCCAGTGGTTTGAGCGCGGCGACTTGATCGAGGGCGTACGTGCCCTGCTGATCGACAAAGACAAGACACCTCGCTGGAACCCGCCGACCCTGGCTGCGCTCGACGCGGACCATGTCGCGAGTTTCTTCCACGGGTTTGCTGAGAGCGGGAACTGAGCCATGCACGATCTCGAACTGACTGAAGAACAAGTGATGATCCGCGACATGGCCCGGGACTTCGCCCGTGGCGAAATCGCACCGCACGCGCAAGCGTGGGAAAAGGCTGGCTGGATCGACGACGCGCTGGTCGCGAAGATGGGCGAACTGGGTTTGCTCGGCATGGTGGTGCCCGAAGAATGGGGCGGCACTTATGTTGACTATGTGGCGTATGCCTTGGCGGTCGAAGAGATTTCCGCAGGCGATGGCGCGACCGGCGCGTTTATGAGTATCCACAACTCGGTCGGCTGCGGCCCGGTGCTCAACTACGGCAGCGAAGCACAGAAACAGACCTGGCTGGCGGACCTCGCCAGCGGGCAAACCATCGGCTGCTTCTGCCTGACCGAGCCGCAGGCCGGCTCCGAGGCGCACAACCTGCGCACCCGCGCCGAGCTGCGCGACGGCCAGTGGGTGATCAACGGTTCCAAGCAATTTGTCAGCAACGGCAAACGGGCGAAACTGGCTATCGTGTTTGCGGTGACCGATCCCGATCTGGGCAAGAAAGGCATTTCGGCGTTTCTGGTACCGACGGATACCGCCGGTTTTATCGTTGATCGCACCGAACACAAAATGGGTATCCGTGCTTCCGACACCTGCGCCGTGACCTTGAACAACTGCAGCATTCCCGAGGCCAACCTGCTCGGCGAACGCGGCAAAGGCCTGGCGATTGCCCTGTCCAATCTTGAGGGCGGACGTATCGGCATCGCCGCTCAGGCGCTCGGCATAGCCCGCGCGGCGTTTGAAGCGGCGCTCGCCTACTCGAAAGATCGGGTGCAGTTCGACAAGCCGATCATCGAACACCAGAGCATCGCCAACCTGCTGGCCGACATGCACATGCAGATCAACGCGGCACGCCTGCTGATCCTCCACGCGGCGCGCCTGCGTTCGGCGGGTAAACCGTGTTTGTCGGAAGCCTCGCAGGCCAAATTGTTTGCCTCGGAAATGGCCGAGAAGGTCTGTTCGTCGGCGATTCAGATTCATGGCGGGTATGGGTATCTGGAGGATTATCCGGTCGAGAAGTACTACCGCGATGCGCGGATCACGCAGATTTATGAGGGGTCGAGCGAGATACAGCGGATGGTCATTGCGCGGGATTTGAAGAACTATCAGTTGTGATGGTGTTGGGCCCCTTTTCCCTCACCCCAGCCCTCTCCCAGAGGGAGAGGGGGCCGACCGAGGTGTCTTTCGCCATGCATCGACCTGAAAGACCGTGTCGATTATCGATTGGATAAAACCGAACAATTATGGATTCGGTAAAGCCCTTTCAGGTCGGCGTACCTCGCAAGCATCCCCCAATCAGTCCCCTCTCCCTCCGGGAGAGGGGCCGACCGAGGTGTCTTTCGCCATGCATCGACCTGAAAGACCGTGTCGGTTATCGATTGGATAAAACCAAATCAATTATGGATTCGGTAAAGCCCTTTCAGGTCGGCGTACCTCGCAAGCATCCCCCAATCAGTCCCCTCTACCTCCGGGAGAGGGGCCGACCGAGGTGTCTTTCGCCATGCATCGACCTGAAAGACCGTGTCGATTATCGATTGGATAAAACCAAACAATTATGGATTCGGTAAAGCCCTTTCAGGTCGGCGTACCTTGCAAGCATCCCCCAATCAGTCTCCTCTCCCTCCGGGAGAGGGGCCGACCGAGGTGTCTTTCGCCATGCATCGACCTGAAAGACCGTGTCGATTATCGATTGGATAAAACCAAACAATTATGGATTCGGTAAAGCCCTTTCAGGTCGGCGTACCTCGCAAGCATCCCCCAATCAGTCCCCTCTCCCTCCGGGAGAGGGCTAGGGTGAGGGGCTTTTGAGCTCGATTCAAATCACTTGCCCGTGAACTCCGGCGCACGCTTGGCCACAAACGCCGCCATGCCTTCCTTCTGATCCTGCGTGGCAAACGCCGCATGGAACACCCGGCGCTCAAAGCGCACGCCTTCGGTCAGGTTCACCTCAAACGCACGATTCACGCTCTCTTTGACCATCATCGCAATCGGCAGCGATTTGCTCGCGATCACACCAGCCACTTTCAGTGCTTCATCGAGCAGCTCATCGCTCGGCACGATACGCGCCACAATCCCGCAACGCTCAGCCTCAACCGCATCAATCAAGCGCCCGCTCAAACACATTTCCATGGCCTTGGCCTTGCCTACGGCGCGGGTCAAACGCTGGGTTCCGCCCATGCCCGGCAACACGCCGAGATTGATTTCCGGTTGGCCGAATTTGGCGTTGTCGCCGGCCAGAATGAAGTCGCACATCAGCGCCAGTTCACAGCCACCGCCGAGGGCGAAACCGTTGACTGCAGCGATGATCGGCTTGCGACGGTTGGCCACACGATCGCTGTCGCTGAACAGGTCATCCATGTAGATCTGCGGGTAGGTCAGCTCAGCCATTTCCTTGATGTCGGCACCGGCAGCAAAAGCTTTTTTCGAACCGGTGATGACGATGCAACCGATGTTCGCGTCCGCTTCCAAGATGTCCAGCGCCTGGTTCACTTCGCTGACCAGTTGCGCGTTCAGGGCATTCAGCGCCTGCGGACGGTTGAGGGTGATCAAGCCAACGCGGCCGTGGTTTTCCAGCAGAATCGTTTCGTAGCTCATACATAACTCCTGAATTCATTCCTGTAGGAGCTGCCGCAGGCTGCGATCTGTTGACTTTGATTTTCAAGATCAAAAGATCGCAGCCTCGTTGCACTCGTCAGCTCCTACACACGGGGTGGGTTTACAGGTTGCGGGAGATGACCATGCGCTGAATGTCGCTGGTGCCTTCGTAAATCTGGCAGACGCGCACGTCGCGGTAGATGCGTTCCAGCGGGAAGTCGTTGAGGTAACCGTAACCGCCCAGCGTCTGCAATGCCATCGAACAGACCTTCTCGGCCATTTCCGAGGCGAACAGTTTGGCCATCGACGCCTCGACCAGTGCCGGCTGGCCGCTGTCACGCAGGGCCGCCGCGTAATGCACCATCTGCCGGGCGACGGCAATTTGCGTGGCCATGTCAGCTAGGCGGAACGCGACAGCCTGGTGTTCGATGATCGGCTTGCCGAAGGTGTCACGCTCACGGGCGTAATCGCGCGCCGCTTCGAACGCCGCACGGGCCATGCCCACCGATTGCGAGGCGATGCCGACACGGCCGCCCTCAAGGTTGGCCAAGGCGATCTTGTAGCCCTCGCCCTCCTCGCCCAAGCGGTTGGCCACCGGCACTTTCACGTCTTCGAAAAGAATCTGGCAAGTGTCAGAGGCGTGCTGGCCGAGCTTGTCTTCGACCCGCGCGACCTTGTAACCCGGCGAATCGGTCGGCACGATGAACGCCGTGATCCCACGCTTGCCGGCGCTCGGATCAGTCACCGCGAAGACGATGACGATCCCGGCGTTCTGCCCGGAAGTGATGAACTGTTTGCAGCCGTTCAACACATAGTGATCGCCTTCCAGCCGCGCGCGGGTTTTCAGGCTGCTGGCGTCGGAACCGGCTTGTGGCTCGGTCAGAGCGAAGGCACCGAGCATGGCGCCGCTGGCCAGCGGTTTGAGGAAACGTTCGCGCTGATCGTCGTTGCCGAATTTGAGGATCGGCACGCAGCCGACCGAGTTGTGCACGCTCATGATCGTTGAGCAGGCGCCATCGCCCGCAGCGATTTCTTCCAGGGCCATGGCGTAGCCCAGGTAGCCGGTGTCGCAACCGCCCCACTGCTCCGGCACGAGCATGCCGAAGAAGCCCAGCTCGGCCATTTCACCGATGGCTTCCTTGGGGAAGCGGTGTTCGCGATCCCACTCGGCGGCAAACGGCTTGAGGCGTTCCTCGGCAAACTGCCGGGCCATGTCGCGGATCTGGGTTTGGTCTTCGTTGGGAATCATGCTGAATCCTTAAATCCGGTTGACCACAACCCCCTGTAGGAGCTGCCGCAGGCTGCGATCTTTTGATCTTGCTTTTGTTTTCCAAAAATCAAAGTCAAAAGATCGCAGCCTGCGGCAGCTCCTACAGGGGTGGTGTGTTTAGTAAAGGCATTCCACGGCCATGGCTGTGGCCTCGCCGCCGCCGATGCAGATCGCAGCGATACCGCGCTTGAGGTTTCGCTGGCGCAGGGCCGACAGCAATGTCACCAGAATCCGCGCACCGGAGGCACCGATCGGATGGCCCAGCGCACATGCACCGCCATGCACGTTGAGCTTGTCGTGGGGGATTTCCAGATGCGTCATCGCCGCCATGCCGACCACGGCAAACGCTTCGTTGACCTCGAACAGATCGACATCACCCAACGACCAGCCGGTTTTCTTGATCAGCTTCTTGATCGCACCAATCGGCGCCACCGGGAACAGGCCGGGGGTGTCGGCGAACGCCGCATGACCATGGATCACGGCCAACGGTTTCAGCCCCAGTTTCTGCGCCTGCGACTGACGCATCAGCAGCAGTGCCGCCGCGCCGTCAGAGATCGAACTGGAATTGGCCGCCGTCACCGTGCCACCTTCGCGGAACGCCGGTTTCAGTGAGGCGATCTTGTCCAGTTTGGCTTTCGGCGGCTGCTCGTCGTTGCTGATCAGCACCTGTTCTTTACCGACGGTCACGGTCAGCGGGACGATTTCGTCCTTGAAGCTGCCGTCCTGAATCGCCTGCTGCGCGCGGGTGGTCGAGGCGATGGCAAAGGCATCCTGCGCTTCGCGGCTGAAATGATTGGTCTCGGCACAATCTTCGGCAAAGGTGCCCATCAGGCGCCCCTTGTCGTAGGCGTCTTCGAGGCCGTCGAGGAACATCGAATCAAGCACGCGACCATGGCCCATGCGATAACCGGCGCGAGCGCGATCCAGCAGATACGGCGAGTTGGACATGCTCTCCATGCCGCCAGCGATGACCACATCGGCACTGCCGGCGATCAGCATGTCGTGGGCGAGAATGGTGGTCTCCATGCCCGAACCGCACATCTTGTTGACGGTGGTGCAACGGGTCGATTTATCCAGCCCGGCGCCCAGCGCAGCCTGACGCGCCGGCGCCTGGCCGAGACCGGCCGGCAACACGCAACCGAACAGCACTTCATCGACCGCGTCGCTGGCGACACCGGCACGTTCAACCGCAGCCTTGATCGCCGCAGCACCGAGTTGCGGCGCGGTGAGGCTTTTCAGTTCGCCCTGGAAGCCGCCCATGGGCGTGCGCACAGCGCTGACGATAACAATCGGATCGTTGGAAATAGTCATGACAAATCCTCCTTACTTGGCGGCCATGCGCAAGGCACCGTCGAGACGGATCACCTCGCCGTTGAGCATGCTGTTTTCGATGATATGGCGAACCAGTGCAGCGTATTCGCCAGGCTTGCCCAGGCGCGGCGGGAACGGTACGCCGGCAGCCAGCGAATCGCGCACTTCCGGGGTCATGCCGGCCATCATCGGCGTTTCGAAAATGCCCGGTGCGATGGTCATCACGCGAATGCCGAAACGCGCCAGTTCACGGGCGGCGGGCAGAGTCAGGCTGGCAATTGCGCCTTTGGATGCGGCGTAAGCTGCCTGACCTATCTGGCCGTCGAATGCTGCCACCGAGGCGGTGTTGATGATTACACCGCGTTCACCGTCGGCATTGGCTTCGGATTCGGCAATCGCCGCAGCGGCCAGACGCAGCATGTTGAAGCTGCCGATCAGGTTGACGTTGATCACCTGGGCGAAGCTGCTCAGCGCATGCGGGCCGTTCTTGCCGAGGATCTTCTCGCCTCGCACGATACCGGCGCAGTTGACCAGACCGTTGAGGCTGCCAAACGCGGCGACGGTCGCTTGCACGGCGGCTTCGGCGGCGGCTTCGTTGCTGATGTCAGCCACCACACTTTGCGCGCCCAGACGCTGGGCCTGAGCGGCGACGGCTTCGGCATTCATGTCTACCAACATCACTTTGGCGCCGGCATTCACCAGCAATTCAGCGGTGGCCGCGCCCAAGCCAGATGCACCGCCGGTGACGATAAAAACCTTGTTCTCGATCTGCATGACTGTCTTTCCTGATTCAAGCTGAAACGTTAGACGCCGCGGCCTCTTGAGCCTTGGCGATTTCCTGGTTGCGCAAGATAAAGCGCTGCAATTTGCCGCTCGGGGTCTTGGGCAATTCGCTGACAAATTCGATTTCACGCGGGTACGAATGCGCGGCCAGACGTTTGCGCACGTGTTGGCGCAGTTCTTCGGCCAGCTCCGGCGCGGCGCGGTATTGCGCACTGAGCACGACGAAGGCTTTGACCAGTTCGGTGCGCTCCGGGTCCGGCTTGCCGACGACCGCCGCTTCGACCACTGCCGGGTGTTCGATCAGCGCGCTTTCCACGTCGAACGGGCCGACGCGATAGCCGGAGGTGGTGATCACGTCATCGCTGCGGCCGACGAAACTGATGCTGCCGTCCGGATTCCATTCCACGGTGTCGCCGCTCAAGTAGTAATCGCCGACGAAGGCTTTGGTCGGCGCACCTTCGTAGCCACCGAACCAGCACATCGGCGATTGCGGGCGGTCGATGGCGAGGATGCCGGGCTGGCCGACACCGAGCTCGTTGTACTGATCATCGAGCACGACGATGCGATGGCCCGGCGAGGCAAAACCGGCGGCGCCGACGTGAACCGCGTGGTCGAGGCCGTGGTGGTTGCACAGCACCATGCCCAGTTCGGTCTGGCCGTAGTGATCGTGAATGACCACGTCGAGGTTGTCGGCGAACCAGCGGATCACTTCCGGATTCAGTGGCTCGCCAGCACTGCTGACAATGCGCAGTTTGCCCTTGATCGATTTGGCGAACTCGTCACCGCCAGCAATCAGCAGACGATAGGCCGTCGGCGAACCGGTGAGGTTGGTGATGCCGTACTTGTTGATCACCCGGCAGGTGCTTTCGAGGGTGAACGGCCCATCGTAGAAAGTGATCGGGTGACCCATCGACAACGGGCCGGTGACGCCGAAATAAATGCCGTAGGCCCAGCCCGGATCAGCGACGTTCCAGAACGAATCTTCCGGGCGCAGATCCACGGCATCTCGAGTGTAGCTCTGGAACGCGACGATGGCTTTGAGCGGCACCGACAGCGCTTTCGACGGGCCTGTGGTGCCCGAGGTGAACATCAGCAGGAACGGATCGTCACCGGTCAGCAGCACTGGCTCGCAGACGTTGGAAAAGTTGGCCAGTTCGGCCCAGAAACTGAAATCGCCACGGACGATGCCCTGGCCCTTGGCGCCACCGACGGTGACGAGGGTTGGGCAATCGGCAACCTCAGCGAGTTTCGGCCGGTTGACCGCGTCGGTGACCACCACTTTGGCGCCTGAGCTGGTCAGGCGATGTTCAAGGGCTTTGGGGCCGAACGCGGTGAACAGTGGCTGATACACCGCGCCGATGCGCCAGGTGGCGAGCACGGTGATGAGTAATTCGATGTTGCGTGGCAGCAGGCCGGCGACTTTGTCACCCTTCTGCACGCCTTGGGCGAGAAGGAAATTGGCAAAACGCGCGGCTTTGTCTTGCAGATCGCTGAAGGTGTACGTCGCACTGGCGCCGTCGCGACCTTCCCAGAACAGCGCGATACGCCCGGGCAAGGCATGACGGTCGCAGCATTCGACGCAGGCATTGAGTGCCTCAAGCGTACCGCTGAGCGCGGCATCCACGGTGTGCTGATAGTTGAACTGTGTGGTGGCAGACAAGTAATCGCGCATTGCCAGAATCCCTCTGTGTTTTTATTAGGCTGGGAAGCGTAAACAACAGAGGGATAGTCGCGCTGTGTGGGGGCTGGGGCAATGGTCAAAGCCATCAAAGTGGCTGACTGGTTTGGCCATGCCTTGCCACACCGATCGTTCCCACGCTCCGCGTGGGAATGCAGCCCCGGACGCTCTGCGTCCACTTCAGAATTGGAACGCGGAGCGTTCCATCAGGCATTCCCACGCGGAGCGTGGGAACGATCATCACAGGGGGAATGCCTTTCAAATGTAGGAGTGAGCCTGCTTGCGATAGGGCCGGGTCAGACAACCTCATTGAGGATCAGCGTGCGGTAATGCCCCGGATTCGATCCCGACCACTTACGAAACGCCTTATAAAACGAACTCGCATCCGCAAACCCCAACCGGCTGGCAATCTCGACAAAACTGATCGAAGGCTCCGCCAGCCAGACAATCGCCAATTCCTTGCGCACGCTGTCCTTGAGGCCCTGATACGTCTGCCCTTCCTCGGCCAGTCGGCGGCGCAAGGTCGAGGCCGACATGCACAACTGCTGGGCCAAAGCCTCGGTTTCCGGCCACTGCTCAGCGGGCAACTGCCGCAGATCCTGCTTGATCCGACTGGCGAGACTCTCCGGGTCGCGGTACTTCACCAGAATGTTCGCCGGCGCGTGGGCCAAAAAGCGTTTCAGCTCTTCGGCAGAACGTTTGATCGGTAGCTCAAGGCCATCCGCGGAAAAGATCATTCGCGTACGGGGGCGATCGAACCGCAGGTTCTCCGAGAACATCACCCGATAGTCATCGGTAAAATCCGGCTCAGGGCAGCGCAGTTCGATGGCCAGAATCGGAATCCGCCGTCCCGCCAGCCAGCAGGCAACGCCGTGGACGATCATCCAATAGGTGAAATAGGTGAAGGCGCGGCGCGGCTCAGGGTCGTCTTCGAGCAGGACGATTTCCGCGAGACTCTGTTGATGCACCAACTGCGCCGGCAGGCGCTCCAGCATCAACGACAGAAAGCTCAGCCCCGTGCTCAAACCCGCCGCCAGCGTCGGTTGCGCCATCGCGCTGCGGCAGAGGAATTCCAGGCTGCCGGACTTCAGCTTGCGCGAGTCCATGCCAAAAAACTCGTCGTCGCCACGCCGGGCCAGCAGACGCCAGAGTCTGGCGTACTGCGAGGCCGGTACCCGCCCGCCCTCGGATTGCAGCAGCGCCGGATCAATCCCGACCTTGTTCAAGACTTCTTCCGTGGCCACGCCCGGGGCACAACTTTGCAGCAGCGCTTCACGCACCAGTTGCACGGCGATGGTGTCTTTTTCCGACATGGAACTCGGTAAACCTTGTTGTTTTTGAGTGGCAAGCATCTTACCGCAACCCATGTAGGAGCTGCCGCAGGCTGCGATCTTTTGATGTTGATCGTAAAAAAACAGATCAAAAGATCGCAGCCTTCGGCAGCTCCTACATGAGAATGGTTGTTCTTCGAGTTGTTCAGCTTCTGTTCAGGTTTGTGTCAATGATTGTCATGTGAGAATGGTTGTCATTATGTTACAACTTGTAACCTCTTCGAATGACTTAGTTGGACACCGAATGCTCGTTCCCTTTCTGATCATGCTGCGCGAAGGCATTGAAGCCGCGCTGATCGTTGGCATCATCGCCAGCTACCTCCAGCAAACCGGCCGTGGCCAGTGGATGCCTGCCGTGTGGATCGGCGTTTTCCTCGCCGCCGCCCTCGCCCTGCTGGTCGGTGGTGGTCTGGAACTGGTCAGCGCGGAATTTCCGCAGAAGCAGCAGGAACTGTTCGAAGGCATTGTCGGGCTGGTCGCTGTGGGGATTCTCAGCTCGATGGTGTTCTGGATGCGCAAGGTTGCGCGTTCGATCAAGCATTCGCTGCAAGCCTCGCTGGACCACGCGCTGACGTCTTCGAAACACCAAGTGATCGCATTGATCGCAATGGTGTTTTTCGCTGTAGCCCGCGAAGGGCTGGAAACGGTGTTCTTCCTCCTCGCGGTGTTCCAGCAGAGCGAAGGCCCGGGCGCGCCGATCGGTGCGCTGCTCGGCCTGATCCTGGCGATCATCGTCGGGTTCCTGATCTACAGCGGCAGCATGCGCCTGAATCTTTCGGCGTTTTTCAAGTGGACCGGCCTGTTCATTCTGGTGGTCGCCGCCGGGATTCTCGCCAATTCGGTGCAGGCCCTGCATGAAGCCGGGCTGTGGAACCACCTGCAAACCGTGCTGTTCGACTTCAGCGCGACGCTGCCGATGGATGGCCCGCTGGGCTCGGTACTCGCCGGCATGTTCGGTTATCAGGATGCACCGACCGTCAGCACCCTTGGTGCCTATCTGATTTATCTGCTGGTGGCGTTGGTGATGTTTTTCCTCCCCGCGCCCAAACCCGCCGCGCAATCGTCTTCCGTTTCCAGCCAATAAGGGCATCCATGTCAAAGCCTAATACTCCTCAGGCCTCCCCTCCTCGCGCCTTGCGTTGGGCGGTGGCCGGTTCGGTGATCATCATGATCGCCGCCGGTGGCCTGTTCTGGTACGCCTCGAAAATGGCGGCGGCCAAGCGTCAGCACAATCACGATGAAGTGGTGGTGAACATCCATCCGGGCAGTTGCGAACCCAATGCGCTGACCGTACCGGCCGGCCGCGCCAGTTTCCGCATCGTCAACCGCTCCGACCGCGCCGTGGAGTGGGAAATCCTCGACGGCGTGCTGGTTGTCGAAGAACGCGAAAACATCGCGCCGGGCCTGAGCCAGGTGATCAACGCCAATCTGCAACCCGGCGATTACGCCATCACCTGTGGCCTGCTGAGCAACCCGCGCGGCACCTTGCACGTCACGCCGACTGCCGCCTCTGATGCGGCCGCGAAAGCCAAACCGTCGATGGTCGCTTTCGTCGGGCCGCTGTCGGAATTCCGTGTGTACCTGGCCAGCCAGAGCAGCGCGCTAATCAAAGCCGTGACCGCGCTCAATCAAGCGATTGAAAGCGGCGACTTGAGCCAGGCTCAGGCGCTGTACCTGCCCGCCCGTGCGGCGTATCAGCGCCTGGCACCGGCCGCGCAACGCCTGGCGGAATTGGACAACAGCATCAACGCCCGCGCTGATTACTTCGAAAAACGCGAGCTGGATCCAGCCTTCGTCGGCTTCCACCGCCTCGAATTCGGCCTGTTCCAGCAGCGCAAACTCGATGAGCTGACGCCAGTTGCCCAGCGCCTGCTCAGCGACGTCACCACGCTCAAACAGCAACTGCTCGCGCAATCGCTGCCACCGGAGCAACTGGTGAACATCGTCGTGCGCAACCTCAACACTCTGGCCGACGTTCGTGCAGCCAGCGGTGAAGAGGAACGCTACAGCCACAGCGACCTCAACGGTTTCGCTGCGAATGCCGAAACCGCGCACAAAGTCGTCGATCTGCTGCGGCCAATGCTGAGCAAATCCGCCGCCGACCTTCTGCCAAAAATCGACAAGGCCCTGGCCGACTTCGACAGCGAACTCAACAGCTACAAGATCAAGGACGGCTACGCCAGCTACGACTCCGTCAGCGGCGAACAACGCAAGCAGATCGCCGACAAGGCTCAGGCTCTGGCCGACGCACTGGATGGCATTGATCCCGCCCTCGGCCTCTCCGGCCTGTAAGCAGAAGACGAGTACCGATGAACGATTCAGAACCCCTCAACCTGCAACGTCGCCGTGTCCTGATGGGCATGGGCGCCGCCGGTGTCGCCCTCGCCGGTTCAGCCCTGAGCTGCCCGGCCATGGCCGCCGCGCCGGCACAAGTCACCGAAGCACCGAGCAGCGACAAGACCGAAGACCGCCACGATTTCCACGGCGTGCACCAGACCGGCATCGTTACCCCGCGCCCCGCATCCGGCATGCTCGTTTCGTTCGACGTGTTGGCCAGTGATCGCGAAGACCTTGAGCGACTGTTCCGCACCCTCAACGAGCGCATCGCTTTCCTGATGAAGGGCGGCCTGATTGAGCAGATCGACCCGAAACTGCCGCCGCCAGATTCCGGCATCCTCGGCCCGAACGTGACGCCGGACAACCTGACCATCACCGTTTCCGTCGGCGAATCGCTGTTCGACGAGCGCTTCGGTCTGGCCGACGCCAAGCCCAAGCGCCTGCAACGCATGGTCGGTTTCCCCAACGATGCGCTGGAGGCCGATTGCTGCCACGGCGACCTGAGCCTGCAGTTTTGCTCCAACACCACCGACACCAACATTCACGCCCTGCGCGACATCGTCAAGAACCTGCCCGACCTGCTGCTGGTGCGCTGGAAACAGGAAGGCAGCGTGCCGCCGCAAGCCCCGGCCAAACCCGGTGTGCCGGCGCAATCGGCGCGCAATTTCCTCGGCTTCCGCGACGGTTCGGCCAACCCGAACTCCAACGATAGCAAAGCCATGGACAGCATCGTCTGGGTGCAACCGGGCAGCGACGAACCGGCCTGGGCTGCGCACGGCAGTTACCAAGCGGTGCGGATCATCCGCAACTTCGTCGAGCGCTGGGATCGCACACCGTTGCAGGAACAGGAAAGCATCCTCGGCCGGGTGAAAACCTCCGGCGCGCCTATCGGTGGCAAACACGAAACTGAAGTCCCGGACTACCACAAAGACCCGGAAGGCAAGCTGACCAAACTCGACGCGCACATTCGTCTGGCCAACCCGCGCACCGCTGCGAGCCAGGCCAACCTGATCCTGCGTCGGCCGTTCAACTATTCCAACGGCGTCAACAAGAACGGCCAGCTCGACATGGGCCTGCTGTTCATCTGTTACCAGGCTGATCTGGAAAAAGGCTTTATTACCGTGCAGACCCGTCTCAACGGCGAACCGCTTGAGGAATACCTCAAACCGGTCGGCGGCGGTTACTTCTTCACCCTGCCGGGTGTCACGGGCGACAAGGATTTCATCGGTCGCTCGCTGCTCAACGCCACACAACCCAAAACCGCTGCATAAAAACAACATTCAACACTGGAGCCGCCCCATGAAGAAGACGCCACTCGCGTTATTGCTGACCCTTGGTTTGCTCAACACCCCGCTGTCGGCGTTCGCCGCGACAGCGCCGCTGGATCTGGTCGGGCCGGTGTCGGACTACAAGATTTACGTCACCGAGCAACTCGATGAGTTGGGCAGCCACACTCAACAGTTCACCGACGCCGTGAAAAAAGGCGACCTGGCCACCGCGCAAAAACTCTACGCACCGACCCGCGTTTACTACGAGTCGATCGAGCCGATTGCCGAGCTGTTCAGTGACCTCGATGCGTCCATCGATTCGCGCGTCGACGACCACGAGAAAGGCGTGAAGGCTGACGACTTCACCGGTTTCCATCGCATCGAGTACACGCTGTTCTCGGAGAAAAGCACCCAAGGCCTGAACGAGCTGGCAGACAAGCTCAACAGCGACGTCAAAGACCTGCAAACCCGCGTCGCCGGCCTGACCTTCCCGCCTGAAAAAGTAGTCGGTGGCGCTGCTGCGCTGCTGGAAGAAGTGGCCGCAACCAAGATCTCCGGTGAAGAAGATCGCTACAGCCACACCGACCTGTATGACTTCCAGGGCAACATCGACGGCGCGAAGAAAATCGTCGATTTGTTCCGTCCGCAGATCGAGCAGCAGGACAAGGCATTCGTCGCGAAGGTCGACAAGAACTTTGCCACGGTCGACAAGATTCTGGCCAAGTACAAGACCAAGGATGGCGGGTTCGAAACCTACGACAAGGTGAAGGATAACGATCGTAAAGCGCTGGTCGGTCCGGTGAATACACTGGCGGAAGACCTGTCCACGTTGCGTGGGAAGCTCGGTCTGAATTGATTTTTTGTAGCGTCTAAGCGGGCCCCATCGCTGGCAAGCCAGCTCCCACAGGTTCTTGGGTGTACACAATATTTGTGGATCACCAAGAACACTGTGGGAGCTGGCTTGCCAGCGATGGCATTTTCAGCAGCGCTAAAGTATCCGGTACAGCAACCGCTCAATCCGCACCCGACTCACGCGCTTGAGAAACTTGGCCACCCCGGCCGGGTATTCCGGCAATGTCTCCAGGCTCTGGAAATTCTCGATCCGCGTGGTATGGCGGAAAATCTCTTCCAGCTCCTTCGCCCGCGGCGCCAGCCATTCCCCCTTCGGGTCTTCAATCAGCAACGCGTTTTCCAGATCCAGACGGAACGCCCGTGGATTAAGGTTATTGCCGGTCAGCAGCGTATAACGCTGATCGACCCACATGCCCTTGAGGTGATAGGTGTTATCGCCATCACGCCACAAGTGCAGGTTCAACTGGCCGCTGTCGATGTTGCGTTGATGGCGCTTGGCGAAGCGGCGCAGGCTGATCTCGTACAGGTACGGCAGCGCGGCGATCACCTTGAACGGCTCGCTCGGCGGGATGTAGAAATCGTTGGCGGTCTTGTCGCCGACGACGATGTCGATCTTCACGCCACGGGCCAATGCGCGGTTGATCTCGCGGATGACCCCCAGCGGCAAATTGAAATACGGCGTGCAAATGGTCAGCTGCTTTTGCGCGCTGGCAATCAACTCGAGAATCGCCCGGTTCAACGGGTTGTTCTTGCCGACACCAAGCAACGGCGTAACGCACAGACCGTCTCTGGCAGTGCTGCCAGTGGCGGTGTCGTACGTTGCATATTTGAGACGACTGCGCAGATCACCGATGTCGTTGCGCAGGCTGCGCGTAGTCGGCAGGTTGGGCAGATCGAGGCGATGCACAGCTTTGGATTCGATCAGGCCATGCTTGACCAGATGATGCATCGAGTCCGCCAGTTCGTGGCTTTGCAGCACGTGATAACGGTCGAAACGGTACTTGTCGAACTTGTGCAGGTAAACGTTGTTCAGGCTGGCACCGCTGTAGACCACGCAATCGTCGATCACGAAACCTTTCAAATGCAGAACGCCGAACAGCTCGCGAGTCTGCACTGGCACGCCGTACACCGGCACTTCGCTCTGGTGCGTGCGGGTCATGTCCTGGTACCACGCCGAATTGCCCGGCTGCTTGCCGGCCCCAATCAGCCCGCGCTGGGCGCGCAGCCAATCGACCACCACGGCGATTTCAAGCTCAGGGCGTTTGAGCTTGGCGGCGTGCAAGGCATCGAGGATTTCCTGACCGGCTTCGTCTTGCTGCAAATACAGCGCGACGATGTAGATGCGCTGGGTCGCCGTGGCGATTTTTTCCAGCAGGCAACGACGGAACTCGGCGGCGCCGGACAGAATGGTCACGGCCTCGGCGGTCAGCGTGAAGCTGCGCAGTTTGGGCAGCAAGGAACGTTTGAAAAGCAACGGCATAGGGCTCGCAATGGGTCGAATCCGAAGAACCCGAGAGCTTACACCATCGCATCCTTCGGGTCTTGTTAGTGCCTGTAAACAGATCAAAAGATCGCAGCCTTCGGCAGCTCCTACACAGACCAATGTAGGAGCTGCCGAAGGCTGCGATATTTTGATCTTAAAAAACAATTGCAAAAGGAGAACAACCGTTCTACTGTTCGCCACATGAACGAAATCAATAACAGTGATACCCGCGACATCATTCTCGATGTCACCGAAAAGCTGATCTACAAAAGTGGCATCGCTGCCACCAGCATGGATCTTCTGGTGAAAACCGCCGGTGTCTCGAGAAAAAGCATCTACCGTTATTTTGCGGATAAAGACGAACTGGTTGCCGCCGCTTTGCAACGTCGTGACATTCGCTGGATGCACTGGTACCGAAACGCCGTCGATCAAGCCGAAACCCCAGCCGATCGCCTGCTCAACCTGTTTACCGTACTCAACGGCTGGTTTGCCTCGGAAGGCTTTCGCGGTTGTGCATTCATCAACACCAGCGGCGAAACCGGCGACCCGAGCGACCCGGTGCGGCTGGTGGCCAAGGAACACAAACAGAAGCTGCTCGACTACGTGTGCGAGCTATGTACCGAATATGGCGCCGAAGACCCGCAACTGCTGGCCAAACAGTTGCTGATCCTGATTGACGGTGCCATTACCGTAGCGCTTGTGATGGGTGATCACGGTGCCGCCGATAATGCGCAATGCATGGCGCGTAAGTTATTGGGCCTGTAATACCTTGATAAGCCGGACTTGTTGTTCAATTACTCATTAGACCGGGAGACCGAACATGTCGACTGCAGCCCAGTTACGTCCGCCACTGCCCCCCTTCAACCGTGAATCGGCCATCGAGAAAGTTCGTTTGGCCGAAGACGGCTGGAATTCCCGCGATCCGGAAAAGGTATCGCTGGCCTATACCCTCGACACGAAATGGCGCAACCGTGCCGAATTCGCCAACAACCGCGAAGAAGCCAAAGCCTTTCTGACCCGCAAGTGGGCGAAAGAGCTGGATTATCGCTTGATCAAGGAACTGTGGGCTTACTCCGATACGCGCATCGCCGTGCGTTATGCCTATGAATGGCACGACGATTCGGGTAACTGGTTCCGCTCCTACGGCAACGAGAACTGGGAGTTTGATGAGCAGGGTCTGATGTTCCAGCGCTACGCGTGTATCAACGACATGCCGATCAAAGAGAGCGAGCGCAAGTTCCACTGGCCACTGGGCCGCCGCCCGGATGATCACCCCGGCCTGTCCGACCTCGGCCTGTAAACACCACCCCTGTAGGAGCTGCCGAAGGCTGCGATCTTTTGATGTTGTTTTCAAGATCAAAAGATCGCAGCCTTCG